>DATGOF010000059.1:0-6004 GCA_035306285.1 Acidobacteriota bacterium
TATCTCTGGATATGAGGTTGTTCTGTCGTGAGGTTGTCCTGACATGGCAGCGGCTGATCGTGCAGGCTCAGATCCAATTGGTCGATAAGGCCTCACTGCTCAGGAGTGATCTCTATCCTGCGTGGACCCATCTTCAAGCCGCCCAGCCCATGTCCTGGGGCCATTATCTGCTGGCCCTGGCCGAGATGTTGCGCCGCGATTATCAGCGCCTGCAGTCCTACCTCTCGCAACACAACGTCAGTCCGCTGGGGGCGGGTGCTTTGAGTGGGAGTACGTTGGATCTGGATCCGGACCGGACCGCCAAGGAGTTGGGGTTCGAGGAAAGCTTTCGCAACAGCTACGACGTGGTTGGAGATCGGGATTTCGTTCTAGAGCTGGCTCAGGTCGGCACGCAGATCATGCTTCACCTCAGCCGCATGGCGGAAGACTTTATCTACTTTGCGAGCACCCCTGTTGGCTGGGTCCAGTTGCCCGATGAGCTCTGCACCGGTAGCAGCATGATGCCGCAGAAGAAGAACCCTGATTTGCTGGAGCTCATGCGCGGAAAAGCATCCTCGGTGATCGGTCATGCGCACGCCCTTACCGTGCTTTTGAAAGGCCTTGCAACTTCATATCACCGGGATCTTCAGCAGGATAAGGAACATCTCTTTGCAATCGTAGACATCGTGGGTGATTCTCTGGAACTGGTGCCTTTGCTCGTTCGCGGGTTCACGATCGATCGCGATCGCACGGCCCAAGCCCTCCAGGAGGGCTTTTTGATGGCAACCGATCTGGCAGAATATCTGGTCGGGCTCGGCCTGCCATTCCGTTCGGCTCATGAAAAGGTCGGAAAACTGGTCACCTATTGTGTTAATCGCAATTTACCCCTTCATGGGCTTTCTCTGGAAGAAATTCAGCAGATCATCCCTGAATGTCGCCCCGATGTCGAGAAACTGCTTAACCCTCAGACGGTTTTGCAGCGAAGAAAGCATGCGGGAGCGACTGGTTTGAATTCTATCGACGCCCAGCTTTCGTTCTGGCGAGACTGGATTGAAGAGCGGCAAGGATCAAATCGATGAAGGATTTTATAAGTCTGAGAAACATCCCCGCGGCGCAGTGGGAGCAGATTCTCCAGCTCAGTCTGGAAGTTAAGAAGCATCCGGGACACTTTCGCAGTATGTTGCTCCAGAAGAGCATTGTCCTTCTGTTTGAAAAACCGTCCCTTAGGACCCGGCTGACGTTTGATCTGGGAATGAAACAGCTGGGAGGAGACTCAGTCTATCTTGATAGTCAGGATTCCCTGGTTGGGGGTCGGGAGTCCTTGTACGACGTAGCCAAGAACCTCGAGAGATGGTTTGATTGCATCGTCGCCCGAACCTTTGCCCATCGAACTGTAATAGAGCTTGCCGAGTATGCTGATATTCCCGTGATCAACGCACTGACCGACGAGGAGCATCCCTGTCAGGCCCTGGCGGATATCTTTACGCTGCGCGAGCGCTGGGGCAACCTGAAGGGGCGAACGCTTGCTTTTGTCGGAGATGGAAATAACGTCGGGCTCTCGCTGGTTCACGCGACGGCACTTTCCGGAATGTCCTTTATCGCTATCACGCCGGAGTCCCATCGTCTGCCGCCCTCGGCTGAGGAGGACTACCGGGCGATGTCGATTGATCCCTCAGCGCGTTTTGATTGGAGCGCGGACTTGAAAGCTATCAAAGGAGCCGATGCGGTTTACACCGACACCTGGGTCAGTATGGGGAAGGAAGCCGAGACCCAAGAACGCATCAAGATTTTTCAGCCCTACCAGGTCACTCCTGAGGTGATGGACCTTGCCGGCAGAGAGTCCTTTTTCATGCATTGTCTTCCGGCTCATCGCAATCAAGAAGTGACCGATTCGGTGATCGATTCTTCCCGCTCGCTGGTCTTCGATCAGGCAGAGAATCGTCTGCATGTTCAGAAAGCACTTCTGCTGCTGCTTATGGCAGGTAAGGAGGTGGAGCGCTACATGCAACTATCCAAGTGGGCTGCCGCTCGGTAATTGCTCGCAGCGGCGTCGGTGGCAGCACCCAGAGGGGGCGTATCGTCTTTTCCGAAGTAATCGGCACGATGCGGCGAGACTACCCGCAATAACTGACCTTATGTTCTAGCGAAGTTCTTTCTATAGTCTATTGAGTTGGCCGGACATTTGCCAACTCATTGACTGAGCCATTTCTTTTAAAGTATTGTTTGCTGCGAATTAATCCCGGCAGCCTCTGCCATGGTTTGTTTACCAGCCTGGGCGTCGTTACTTCTTGGCTGCGAGGGAGAAGTTAGCTTTCCAGTAATCTCTTGAACGTTGGGGGATCGGATGTCGAAAAGAGCACGTCTACTTGTCGGACTCATTATTACTCTGTGGGTTGCATGGCCACTTTTCGCCCAGTCTAACACTGCCGATCTGGCCGGTACCGTAACCGATCAAACGGGTGCAGTACTGCCCGGAACGACGGTGACGGTTACCAATCGGGAAACCGGTTTAACTCGGACGTCAGTTAGCAATGATGATGGTTCCTATCGCATTGTCCTGCTTCCTCCGGGAGTCTACAACGTGCGAGCCGAACTCCCCGGCTTCGTGACCAAGGTCATTCAGGATGTCACTTTGACCGTAGGGCAGCTGGGCCATCTCGACATTCAACTCGAAGTTTCAGCTACACCCACCGAGGTGGTCGTCAGCGGTGCTGCCGATATAGTCGAAACGGAACGCACAAGCCAGGCTTCGACTATCGAGGAGACTCAAATAGACAATCTTCCAATTGACGGGCGGAATTATCTGAACTTCACGCTTTTAACCCCCGGTGTATCGGGGAATAATTCTTTGCTCACCTTTTCATCGCCGGCGACACCAACATCGGGTCTGTCTTTTTCAGGTCAGGATCAGCGCAGCAATTACGTCACTATTGACGGTGTCGACAATATGGACGTGATTTCAAATACGGTGCGTTCCACTCTCAGCCAGGAAGCCATTCAAGAGTTTCAGATCAGCCGAAATACCTTCTCTGCGGAGTATGGGAGAACTCGAGGGGGACTGATAAATATTGTTAGCAAGTCAGGCACGAACGAGTTTCATGGGAATGCGTTTTTCTTTTTCAGGAACAATTCTCTGGATGCTCGTAACGCCTTCGCTCGTCTGGAAAATCCACCGTTCGACCGACAGGAATTCGGAGGTACGTTTGGCGGGCCTATCGTTCGGGATCGAACTTTCTTCTTTGCCAGCTATGAACGCCTCGATCGCGAGGAATCGATCTTTGTTACGTTCATGGATGACCCTTCGATTTTTCAGCCTACCCCTTCACAGAATCAGTTGTTTGACTTCCTGGGTTCCACTGGAGATCCTACCCTCCAATTCATGGCTGCCTCGTTTACGAATCCGAACTTCGGAGCGTTGCACACGCTTGAGAGTAACTTTCCGGAAACCCTCCGATTGTTCGAAAGTGAAAGTGGAACTTTTCCGTTTGAAGCCGACCAGGATATTGTCTCCTTCAAGTTGGACCATCAATTTAGCGGGCAGAATAGCTTTTATACTCGCGTCAACTATGCTGATTCCTTCAATGATGGAGTCGAGTTTGGTGCTCTGCAGGGGGTAAGTAATGGAGTGAGCTATGATACACGCGATTTTGCCCTTGTCGTGTCCGATACCCATGTTTTCTCTCCCAATACGTTGAACGACTTGAAATTCCAATACGGGCGCAGAGAGTTCGAGGTAGCTACCAATGATCCGGTGGGACCGGAAATTATCATTTCCGGCGTGGCTGAATTCGGGCGCGAGTTCTTTAATCCGAGCGCCTATGAAACAAATATCTTTCAGGTCGCGGACAACGCCACCTTCATTCGGGGCAGTCACACGCTCAAGATCGGGGCCGACCTTAATGTCATGAATCTTGCAGGTTTTGCCGAAGTTTTTCTGGGCGGTCAGTTTTCGTTCGGAGAGAGGGTTCCACTCGGGGCTATCATGGACAACTTGCTGGGTGACGGGACTGCCGAGGGCCTGGCAGCTCAGCTGGCTACCCCCCAGGAACTGGGGGGGCTCGGAAGACCTGATCTAGTCGCTAATGTAATGACCCCGGTTTCCCCGGTGCAGGCTTTTAATTTCGGTCTTCCTATAACCTATTTTCAGGGTTTTGGTGACCCGACCGCCGACGTCGATTACAGTCAGCTTGGATTCTTCCTTCAAGACAACTGGCGTGTCAACGATAAGTTTACCCTCAATCTCGGGATTCGCTATGATCTCGACTGGCGACCTGAAACCCTCAACGTGGCTTCTACTCAGCCACCTTTTGACTTTAGGTTCGAATCAGTCAAAGATCGCAACAACGTAAGCCCCCGCCTGGGTTTTGCCTGGGACCCAACCGGCAACGGTCGGACCGTCATACGGGGCGGATACGGTATCTACTACCAGAATTTCTTTCAGGCTATTGCCTTTGTTTCTCAGGTTCTGTCAGGTCAGATCGAGCAAGTGTTCCTTCCTCTAACCGGACTTCCGGGCATTGCCGCGACGTCGTCAGATGTTTACCAGCTGTACCTTCAAAACGGCAGGATCGGCGAGGCTGAGCTACAGAGCCTGGGCATTGCGCCTGGTGTCACCCCGTCAGTCATTCTCCCGGGAGCCAGCGATGTCGTCAATCCGTACAGCCAGCATGCCGCCTTCGGTCTCGAGCAGCAATTTGGGGAAAACTGGGTTATTGGGGGAGAGTATGTGCTGAATCGGGGTGTGCACCTGATCCGGTCGCGAGACATTAACGTCCGTGAGGTTGGTCCGAACCAATTTGCACTGCCCGGCCTGGATCCTCGCTACACACAAATCAATATGATCGAAACCAGCGGGAGTTCGATTTATCATGGCTTGAACGCTTCTCTGAGAAAAAGATTTGATCAGCACCACGGCCTAATGATCTCTTACACACTGGGGAAGGCGATCGACGACACCACCGACTTTATAACTCAGCTTCAACCTAACAATCAGCGAGATCTGGTCTCCGAACGCTCTCTGTCAACCTTCGATCAGCGCCACCGGCTGGTCGTCAGTAGTGTTCTTCAGAGTCCATTGACTCTACCGGCCGCCGACAATTTTTTCGAAGGGTTGCTGGCAGATTGGACGGTTGCCCCGATCGTTACGGCCGCTAGCGGCAGGCCTTTCAATCTTCTGGTCGGTTTCGATTTGAATAATGATACTCATGAAGAGACTGATCGACCGATTCTCGAAAGTGGCGAGATCGTTGGGCGAAATACGGGAGTAGGGCCGGCCTTCTTTACGACCGACCTCCGAGTTTCCAGACGGTTCCCTTTGCCTCGCGAGGCTACTTACTTCGAGTTCATTTTCGAAGCATTTAATCTTTTCAACAACGTCAATTACTCAGGTGTTAACAACGTTGTAGGAAACCTCTTGTTAACTCAACCTCGAGTCGAGGGAAGTGAGAACATCCCTGCCAACCAGCCGCTTGGTTTCACCTCTGCGTTTGATCCACGGCAAATTCAGTTTGGGTTCCGCTTCAATTTCTAAACGGAAGGTAGTCATGAATCGAACACGTATGACATTGCTGCTCGGAATGATTCCGGTTCTCCTCCTGACAGCCACCGCAATTGGTCAGGAAGGGTCTCCACCCAGTTTTCGAAACCTGGTTGCCGTAGGTGACAGTATCACGGCTGGCGTACAAAACGGGTCACTGAACCTCAAGGGACAGAACAATTCCTATGCAGCCCTGGTTGCACGCCAGGTCCCTACTTTCCTATTTCGCCCGCTCATTACGGAGCCAGGAATCCCAAACGAACTCATTCTGGTCGATCCGGGGCCACCTCCGGTTCTGGAAGAGGTACCGGGCGAATCAGGTACTCGCCATTTTCCGTTGGTAGTTCCACAGAACCTTGCCGTTCCGGGACAGGATGTATTTGAAGCTCTGACAGTAAAGCCCGATCTTCCTCTTGATACTCCGGAAGATTTAATTCTGGGTGTTCCTTCGCTGGTTGTTCCTCTCGGACTACCGCCTCTGAGCCAGAT
>DATGOF010000060.1:0-7416 GCA_035306285.1 Acidobacteriota bacterium
TGAACACAAGTACTCACGAGGTCTGAGCCGCCGCTCGTATCTTCGTGCAGGACTCTCTTGCCGTTCACCTAATCGAGGAGGCGGATTTCGTCCGCTCCAACTGGTCCAGCTCCGCTTCGACTTCCATCACTCTCTTGCTGAGGCTTTCGCGAAAACCCGAATAAAGCCAAGCCCTGGGGGTTGAAGGTATCGACTCTGGAGAAACCCTCTCTTCAGGAGGAGTCAGTGCTCCTCGAATTTCCTCCAGGTACTTTCGTGACACATCAATATAATGGGCAAGCATATCGGGATTATGAAAATCCTTGCCATTGGTTGTTATATAGATAGGAGTGGAATGGGCCGTCTGTGTTGGCCCAGCATCGGCACGGGCAGCGATCCAGATTCCACGTTCCACCGGAAATTCAAATTCGACGGAGAGCTCGCCAAGTGATTGTCCCGGATCAGTTACAGAGACCTCCTTAAGGACTTTGCCATGCCCTACTATTTGCAGCCGACTCAAGGGAATTTGCGAGCTATGTCCATAGGCTCTGGCAAGAATTCTAACGTTTGTCCCGGCTTCGACGTTCAACGAATCGCCGGGTAGCCGGTCATTCACCTTAAAATCGAGCATTGGGCCGCTGGTGACAAAGGTATGGCCGGCCTTTACTCCATCCAGCCAACGATCAAATGAGAACGATTGACCGGTATACGTGTAAAAGCGGGCATCACCAATCTGAGAGCCCACCTCGTCAACTCCGAATCGCGGTCCCCTTCCACACCAGGGAAAATCGGACCCTCCAAGAGCTGTCAGTTTGTAGCCCAAATCCAGAAATCGGTAGTATTGCTCAAGGGCCAGCGGCCCTTCTTGCACACAGAACTGCATGACCTCGAGGAAGTCTATCTTCTCCTGCAGCACATCAAGTGTCATGCCTCGAGGGCCATTAAAGGATGTCGCCTGGTGAGCATAGCCCGTAACACCGCCGAGTTCGTGTATTCGGTCGAAAACTTTGTCATAAGAGTAATACTCGTCTCTGAATCGGACAAATTCAGTCGCACCCAGCGAAATCGTGTGACCTAACTCGGGCGTCCTTGGTTCCTCCTGACCTGATGAAAGGATATGATTGCCCTTCCGAAAGCGCCCTTCTTCACCCCAGCCATACTGGGAATAGAACGTACTCCAAAAATCTCCCATTTGCAGAAGAATACCTACATGCACATCTTCTGCGGCGATCCAGTCTAGAATTAGCGGATCCTCTCGAGGAGAGCGTCTGATGTGGATATGATCGTCGCCCGAGTACCAGCCCCGTTCCGGCATATCGATCCAACGCTGGAGAACGTAATCCCTTGAGAGGCTCTCGCCCGCTTCGAGAGTGAGTGTCTCAGTTTGCTGGACAAATTCATATCCTTTCGAGAGTGTCAGGGTGTAAGTACCTTCCGGCAAAGGCATCTGGAACGATCCGTTTACATAAAACGCGCCATTGGGCTGGTAAGCGAATCCTTCCGCCTGGTCGTACCGGCCGTACATTACCCCGATTGCCTGCGCAGGAAGCCCGCGAACAGAACCAGGTACCGCCAGACCAGTTTCCGTTTTGCCGACCGGGTTTCCGTTCGCATCCGTCAGCAGAACCCGTACAGGAGTGAGGTCACCGCTCTTGGCGTCTCGAATCGTTACCGAAAGCGTCGCATCGCGCGCCGGCTGCGATGAAAACCGAAACACCCAGGCAATGAGGTGCTCCAAATTTAGAAGCTGATAGAGGTCATGGAGAGACTCCGACCAGCTCGAGACCGGTTCTACCGCCCGGACCGACATGTGAGAGGCATGGGATTGAGACTGGTTCAGGTGGTGATCGGGATGGGCAAAGAGACTGGAAAACAATAGCGCCGTGACAGCCAGCCAACAGGTCACTTTCAGGAGCCTTCTTCCGGACTCTGGTTCGTTGCACCACATGACAGATCCCAAATTAAAGACCGCCTTGCTTCGGCCGAGACCATCCCTGCTGTCCCAGCCCTCCCAAGCTTCATGGAGGGCCAAGCAAGAGCTTAGGGACGCTTCGCAAAAGCTCTATATTCGCCGCGACGGCTTTCACCACACGCTAGAGCGTATACCTACCATTCAAGCCGGAGAGTCATTTCCATCTGACGAGCCCGAGTTTTCTCCATCGACAGATCAGCCCCTACACGTATCTGGGTTATTCTTCCCGGGTCAGACGCTGAAATGTTGGTACGCGGAAAATCGAACTGGGGCTGATTAAACAGGTTCGAAATGCCGGCTATATACTTCAGAGTGAATCGCTCACTAATGGCAATCTCCTTGGTCAGGCTGAGATGGTGCAGGTGCAATCCCGGGCCTTCCAGAATATTCACTCCGCTATTTCCAAATCGTCCCAGAGCAGGAACCTGAAAACAAGAGGTATCGAACCACCGTTCGACACTTTGTTGACCCGATTCTAGGTTGCCATCGCAAACACGGTCAGGAACCCCCCCAAATGTTCCGGTATTGGATGGATCGGAACCAGAGAAAGACGGAGTGAACCGTTGACCCGACTGGAAGAAGCTAACCGTAGTCATCCTCCAGCCACCCACAACCGCATCCACAGCCGGCGGGGCATCCGCAAGGAAACGTCGTCCTCGTCCCCATGGCAGATCAATCATAGTCGTCACCACAGCTCGATGGCGGGCTGCCCACTGTTCGTGGTTCCACTGATTCGGATTATAGGGATTCTCCAGATTTGAGAAATTGTTCATATTGCTCTGAAGCGTATAGTGCGCGTCAAAGGTAAAGGCTCCTACCTTTCGCTGTCCCTCGATCTGGAATGAATCGTAGTTCTGTGCGCCATTGCTCTGGGCGAACACTGTAGAAACAAACTGCGGATACGGGCGCCGTGCTTCCGTAAAAGGAATCTCGCTGGGCTGTGGCTTGTTTAGATTGAGGTTGTAGTTCAAACCTCGGCTTCGAGAACCGATATAGGAAAGGCGCAGGCCCACATCGCCGAACTGACGTTCCAGGCTGAAATGGAACTGGTGAATCGAGCCATTGTCAGTGTTGTCAGGATATCCGCTGATGCTCTGTGAAGGAACAGTCGCCTCACTCAAGCTCGATGGAAAAGGATTGGGAAATGAAAAACGGGGCTGTCCGTTTTCGATGGCGTTCAGATAACTCTCGCTAATTTGAAATGGTCCTCCCCCTTGCAGGCGGCTGAAGTAGCCGATCTGCTCAGTAAAAACCCCATACCCGCCACGAAGTACCATCTGGTCCGATAGACGATAAGCAAGACCAATGCGGGGACGGAAATTCCCCATGTCGGAATCTGGCAATACCTCACCGGTTACAATATTTATTGCTGAAGGATAAAGCGGACTCACCTGGCCGAGCGCCTCAGAAGATACAATCACGTTGCCCGTCTCTCTATCCCAGTTGTACTGCAGACCGTCTTCATAGCTGGCCGCGCTAAAGTAATCCCAGCGCAGACCATAATCAATCGTCAAGCGATTGCTGATCTTAAAGGAGTCCATTGCGTACACACCGAACTCATATGCAACCCGCGTGCGATCAACTAGGGGATCTAAGCGCGAAGCAGTTCGAGGCAGTCCTAGCAAAAAGTCGCTATAGGGATTGCCGGTGAAACTTCCGTCAAAATTAAACGAACCAAAGGTGTCCGCCGGAATTGCCCCTTGGAAAGTGCTCTGTCTCTTCAGTTCTCCTCCGAACTTCCAGACATGTCGCCCCTTCGTCCACGTCAGGGAGTTGGCATATGAAGTCAGGTGATCATCTCCAACGACTCCTCCTCCCGGAATACTGATGCCGGACATTCCGGTGATACTGAACGCGGGACCTCCCATTGAGTCGAAATTGCGCTGATTGACACCTTGCAGGCCGATCTGCTGAATGATGTCAGCAGCTCTTGGTGGAACAATCCCTTCCACCTCGGTGCCGTCTTCGATGAAGTCGGTCTTCCATCCGAATCGGAAAGAATTAACCAGTTGCGGCGAGAAAACATGGGTATCGCTGAAAGCCCACGCCCGATGATCGCGTTCCCGTGTCCGCGTGCCGTAGTTAGGAAAACTCCCAGGAGTCACGTAGGGCGTATAACGCCTGATGAAGCGACCATAAAGCGTGTTATTCTCGGTCAAATTGTGATCAATTCGCACCATCGGATAATGGGCCGTTATTAGATCGCTCGGAAACGGGTGCAGGAAGCCGAAATTACTGACCATCGTATCAGGGCCGCCCAGGTTGGGAGTAGGGATGATCAGTTCTTGAATCCGTGCCGACGTGGGATTGATGCGTGAGGACGGAATAACCTTCCCGGAGAAAGGCTGACCTGTCAGTGGATCGATGATGGTGTCTGGAAACTGTGAAAAATCTCCCTGACGCATCTGATTGGTCGGAACTGTCCGTTGATGGAAGGACCCGGCCGGCAGATCTAGATAAAAGTAGGACGCGTAAAAAAACGTTTTCTCAGGAATGATCGGGCCGGAGAAGGCCAGCTGCGATTGATGCTCCTTTTCTGTTGGTTTCTCGGGATCGAAGAAGTTTCGTGCATTCAGCGCGGAATTATAGTGCGTATAGTAAAAATGGCCGTGAAACTCGTTTCCTCCTCTCTTCGAGACCATGTTGTATTGTCCGACGCGAGCCTGGTCTGCCTGATTTCCCACTGCTACAACATTAATCTCGCTGAAGTCCATCCGGTTCACGAGATTCACGGTCCCATCGTTGGTGACTCCGTCCATTCCTAAAGCCACCTGCGACGGCGGCTGACCGGCGAGCCTTAAATTCCACCCGCTGTTCTGGCTTTCTACGCCGGCCAGCGTCACCAGTAGCGAGTGCGGATAGTAGTTTCGAACGAGCGGCTTCTCGTCATAAATCTTTCCGCTGACACCGAGGGCTATGTCGCCACCATCCGTGCGGATAACGGCAGCTCCGGCGTTTACTGTTACCTGCTCCGTCACTTCACCGATCTCAAGGACGATGTCGATTCGTCTGACCTGGGCCCCTTCAAGGACGATCCCATCGGCCAGGAAAGTCTTGAAGCCTGGGAGGGAGGCCGTGAGCTGATAGGTTCCAGGTTTCACATCGGGCACTTCGAAGAACCCATTGTCGTCACTCAGGACTCTCCTCACGGTCACATTGGTGGCTACTTCGGTGACTACGATTTCAGCCCCCGGAATCAATGCTTTGCTCTGATCTGTAACGGTTCCGCGAATCGTCGATAGCGCCTGCGCCCCTGCCGGGGAGTTGGAGAATAGGACCAGCAAAACCAGAATCAGAGGGGTCTCGTTTCGTCGTCGACAAAACATGTTCGAATCCATGGTTCACCCCCTAGGATATTGCGAATAGTCTAAGTCTTCACCACGTTGCTAGCCACGCCTTTTCCAGTACAAACTGATACTTTTCTGATTATTTCATTTGGATTTTGAGTGAATTTAACTCTTCTACAACTGCACGCACCAAGTGTGCACTTCTCTCAAATAAAAGCGAGATGGTCTCGTCATCGATGCTTCTCCCTGTCGGCGAGGTTGAAGTTGACCGGACGAACGTTCCAAATGTATAAGCACACTCACTGCACGCAGCAATTTCGCGAGCGCCTCCTGAAACATACAATGGAGGAGGCGAAGGAGCTCCAAATGCTTCATGACGGGTCTCCGAATAGAATATGGCGCTGGATTCTTATTCTCACCATGCTTTTTCTGACGGGCGCGGGCGCTCGACTGGCCAGTCAGACAAGTTCAAAAGATCACTTTGGTGGGGCGGTCGGGTTCCTCGAAGAAGCCGGGCGCCTTTGGGAGGCGGGAAAGAAAGACCGGGCCATTGAGGCACTTCGTCAGGCGGCTGTCGAACTCTCGAAACTGCGGGCTGAGCTGTCTGATCCGGAAGACAGGTCAAAGGTCACAGTTCTCATCGGGGATCTGACAAACGTGGATATCAATTCCGAGTTCACAGTTGAGTCTATTTCAGAGCGCCTCGCCCTCCTCAAGCCCGAACTGAACACCAGTACTCGAGTCCGCTTCTCCAAATCCTATTCTCCACCGGTGATTCTCGATCAATCTGCGAGCGGAGGCCATGCTTCAGCCAAAAACGCTCCGACTGTTGCCGATTCACCTGACCAGACTTCGCTATACCTAGAAAACCACCCTCCCCTTCGTTTTGAACCCGTCGCCGCAATTCTTGAGAAGACCTTCTGCGGGAGTGAGACCAAGGACCACATTCTTGAAACCGGCGGTGGTGGCATTGCCCTCGTCGACTATGACAACGATGGCTGGCTGGACATTTTTGTCGTAAATGCGTTTCGGCTAACCGAGGAGAGAGAGCCCGTTGCACAATCTCACCTGCTCTATCGCAATTTGGGAGGAATGCGATTCGAGAATGTTTCCAGGCAGGCAGGGGTAGATCTGCCCGGTTGGGGATATGGAGTGTGTACAGGAGATTACAATAATGATGGATATCTGGATCTATACGTTACCAATTTCGGCCCCAATTTCCTGTTCCACAACAATGGAGACGGAACCTTTTCTGAGGTTGCCCGGAGCCTGGGCATAGATCACCCGGGCTGGAGTACGGGTTGTACATTCTTTGATCCCGACCGGGACGGAAACCTCGATCTGTATGTCGCCAACTACCTCGAAACCGATTGGAAAGACTTGCGCCGAGCAACCCGCACCCACATCTGGAGAGATGGACCTAGGGTCATGTCGGGTCCGGTGGGCATGAGGCGCGCCCGCAATATTTTCTATCGTAATAGTGGCTCTGGAAGCTTTGGCCATGAAGGTCATCTACCGGCAGACTCCGGAGGCTACAGCCTGGGAGTTCTGAGTACAGATGTTAATAACGACGGTTGGGTCGATCTCTATGTTGCCAATGATTCCGATCCTAATTACGTCTTACTCAACCACCAAGGAACCCTTATCGCTTCTTCATCGAGTGGTGCGGAACTCAGTGGAGACGCCAGGGCACAGGCGGGAATGGGAGTAGACGCGGCTGACATAGACAGCGACGGCCTTATGGACCTCGTGGTGACCAACTTCGCCCACGACTACAACACTCTCTATCGCAACCTTGGCAGCAGCGCTTTCGAAGACGTCAGCCATGCCTGGGGACTACAACCAGCGACATTCGAGCGCCTCGGTTGGGGTGTTGTCTTCTTTGACGCTGATCTGGATGGCGATTTGGATTTCTTTATAGCCAATGGTCACCTCTATCCTCAAGTCGATCAATTCCCTTCATTGAATGAATCGTATCAGCAAGCGAACCAGCTCCTTATCAATGTTGGGGGAAGATTTGTTGACGGATCGAAACTGGCAGGACTCGGACTTTCGGAAAGGAAATCCAGCCGGGGTCTCGCGACTGGTGACCTGGATAACGACGGCCGAATGGACCTGGTCATCAGCAATATGGATGACTCTCCGACAATCTTGCACAATCGCTCAGAAGTGGGGGAC
>DATGOF010000061.1:0-3293 GCA_035306285.1 Acidobacteriota bacterium
ACTTAAGAGCAAAGTATCTGGGATTGGAACTTCGCAACCCGTTGGTGGCTTCGGCATCTCCTCTTTCCGAGACACTGGACAACATGCGGAGGCTCGAAGATGCAGGTATCAGTGCGATCGTTAACTACTCTTTGTTCGAGGAAGAGATTACGCACGAATCTGAGGAGTTGCATCGATACCTGACGATGGGGACTGAGAGCTATGCCGAATCACTGACCTATTTTCCGGAGCCTGACTACCTGGTGCTGGCTCCCGAAGAATACTTCGAACATATTCGGAAGGCCAGGGAGGCTCTGGATATTCCAATTATCGGCAGTCTCAACGGCCACACCCGGGGAGGCTGGACCCGGTATGCGGCCCTCATTGAGGAGGCAGGAGCCAGTGCCCTCGAGCTGAACGTGTATTCAGTTGCTACCGATCCGGCCGTCAGCGGTTCCCAGGTGGAAGAGGAGTGCCTCGAGATCGTGCGCGAGGTCAAGAGACAGGTCAGAATACCGGTGGCTGTGAAACTCGCGCCTTATTTTAGTTCTATGGCTCACATGGCCAAGCAGACCGTTGAGGCAGGAGCTGATGGTCTGGTTCTTTTCAACCGCTTTTATCAGCCGGATATTGACCTGGAAACTCTTCGGGCTTATCCCAATTTGGTCTTGAGCACCCCTGCTTCCTCCCGTCTTCCGCTTCGTTGGATTGCAATTCTTTATAGACGAATCCAGGCCAGCTTGGCTGCTACAAGCGGGATTCACGAAGCAACCGATGTTCTGCGAATGATCATGGCAGGAGCCGACGTGACTATGCTCTGCGCGGTCCTCCTGAAGAAGGGTATCGGGCACGTTGGAACCATCCTTCAAGATCTGAAAGAGTGGATGGAGGAGAATGAATACTCTTCTATTGAAATGATGAAGGGGAGCATGAGCCAGGAGTCATCTCCCGACCCCAAGGCGTTCGAGAGAGCCAATTACATCCGAGCATTGAGAAGTTATCGGATCAATTGATCTCATTGCCAGAAGGTATCCCTCTGTGTCCTCTGTGCGTCTGTGGTCAACCCAAACCGATTGGCGCCATTTCGGGTCTCACCATCGGCCGCATCGTTTCCCATAGGGGCTCGGCGGCAGAAGCAAATCCTATGCAGTCCAGCGACCCAATAGCAAGCTTACCCTCCTGAAGATTGATACGTATTCGGATCCCGTCATCAATGTACAAACCAGGGTGAGCTTTCAGAAATGCTTCCTGTTCTTGGCGAGGCAGGTATGAAAGACCCGCCACATAATGATGCCCGTTCCGTTCGAGATGTTCGATGCCCAGCACCGAGACCAGCGCCAGATCCTGCTGCACGCTGATGCCTGGTTGCAAGGTAAGGTCCTCACCCGACATAAAGTAACGCTTCTCGCCTTCTTCCCTGTTCCAGAGCCGACACCGTGCCCGGTTGATGATCGATTTATACATTCCTTTGCAGGTTTTACTCGAAACTCCGCGATAGCCGAGCAGGCGGGCACGCGGAAACGCGTCTAGATCAACGTCCGATTCATCGATGATCACCGGTCGTTCCAGCCCGTCAGGGATTCGCTTCCCCAGTGCATTCTTCCGATGTACCGGTTGCTCGATGAAAATAACCGAATTAAGCAATTGCTTCAGGCTCTGCCGGGATTTCATCCCTTGCCAGAGTTCGGTCAGTTGTTCGAGATCGCTGTACTGCTCATTTCCGTCGAGTGTCGTGAAGTAAAAAGGACAGTAGGAATCGAGAACCCTTGCGATTGCTTCCAATCGATCCAGATCTTCTAACAAAGAACCGCCTACTTTGAGTTTGAAATAGCGTTGGCCATAGGTTTGGATAACCTCAACTAAGGTTTCCGGCAGTCCGTCGTTCAGACGGTCCTCCTCTGACTGGTCATCCGAGTCGAGTGGATCGGAAAGGCCGACGGTATGGCGTGCGTGCAGGCTGTTGGCCGGCTCAAGTGATGAGAGAAAGGAATCGAAGTCAAAGCCCTTCAGCTCTGGGGTCGCCGGAATGGAAGTCAATCCAAGAAGGTTGGTTCGCACAGCTGTATAAAAGGACGTCTTCTGCAGTCGGCAAACCGCGTCAAGTATGGCGCGGTCGAGCAGGGACGGACCATATCCTCCGATCAGGCGGTTCAAGTTGAGCTCTTCGCAGGCAGCGAGTTGCGGTTCGTAGAACTCGGCAAAGAACTCAAAGGGCGTTCGATAGCGGCGATCGGAAGTGTACAGGTCTGTCGCGATATAGATCGACTGGCGTAGTTGATCAAAATTATCTTCGTTCGATAACTCGAGGTTCTTATCAAACCATTTGGGCGCCAGCACCTCGGCCGCCATGCCCCAAGCTTCCTGCCCGTCTTCGCGCTGCACCCGAAGGTGAAGCAGGGCCTGAGGTGCTTCAGTTAGCGTAATTACTCCGAATCGGAAGGGGAGCCGGAGCTTAATGTCACGTTCATATAGTCGAATTTCTTCAATACGAATCCTATTCATCTTCGTCGATGTCCGAAAGTTAAGTTCGAAGTCAGGAGCTACTTCGGCAGCGGCTTACCTTTGGTTTCGGGTCCTAACCAGGCCCCGATAAAACCGAGGATGTAAACCGCCGAGACGACCGTAGCCGCCATCGGGAGTCCCCCAGCCAGCGCTCCCGGAATGGTAGCGAAATATCCGGAGAGGGCGCCCAAAGCCAGAGGAGCCAGAGCTGCGAGGAACCGGCCACCGTTGTAACACAGCCCACAGCCTGTTGCTCTCAAGCGGGTGGGGAAGAGCTCTGGAAAGTAGACAGTATAGCCCGAGAATGGTCCCAGAGTGGCGAATCCAAGAAAGAACCCGAGTAACGTAGCGATCTGGACCGCAGCTCGAGCCCCGTCGCTGAGACCAGAGGAGAACGTTACGACTCCGAGGACTGAATCGAGGAGCCCGGGAAGTCGGACGCCGGGAGCCAGGGCGACGCCCCAAAAGAAGAGAGGAATCGCTATTACACCCAGGCCGAACCAAACAAAGAAGGCAGTGCGTCGGTTGGTTCGTTCGCTAAACACCGCAAACAGGTAGATCCCAATCATGGCGCCCACCTGCTGGATCAAGAACATGACACTCTTGGTCCGATCGATGTCCGTGAGAGCAATCGTGTATGGAGAAAGAACTGAAAGGAGGAGGTCAACGCTCCAGAATCCGATGCCCCACAGGGCACCCTGTCCTGCTACTGCCATTAGGAGAGCGGCAATAGTATTTCTCCGGAGAGTTGGATCGGTAAAGAGCTCGGTAATCGCTCCCATTTCCTTGCCGAGAGCAATTTCCTCTTGCTT
>DATGOF010000062.1:0-2318 GCA_035306285.1 Acidobacteriota bacterium
CGAAAAAGGTGAAGGTGTGCTCGTGAGCGAACCCCTCGCCCGCAAGGAAAACCTTCAGCCCGGAGCAACTCTCCAGCTACCTGTGTCGGAGGGAGTCGCCAGTCTTCCGATTCTTGGAGTGACCTACGACTATTCATCCGATTCAGGAGTGGTGGTCATGGCACTTGAACGGTTGACCAATTTGTTTCCGATCGAGGGTGCTAACAGCCTCGCTGTCTATGCAGAGAATTCGGATGATGAAGGGGAGCTGGCGGCCCGGTTGGAAGCGAACTTTCAAGGCGTGCCCCTCCGCTTTAGCAGCAACCAGGAACTTCGGCGGGGAATTCTGCGAATTTTCGACCAAACCTTTGCCGTGGTTCGCCTGCTGCAGGTGATGAGCCTTTTGATTGCCGTTTGCGGAGTCATGCTGACATTGTTGATTTTGGCCAGCGAACGGGCCTCGGAAGTGGCTCTGTATCGGGCTCTGGGTGCCTCGCGTGACCAGGTTTTAAGGATTTTCCTTGGAAAGGGAGCCTCAATTGCGTTACTTGGACTGCTGATGGGGGCCCTTGTCGGCTGCGGCTTGGCCTGGCTCCTGATCTTCGTAGTTAATCGCGCGTACTTCGGCTGGACAATACAAGTATATCCCCCGTGGAACGACCTGTTCCTGGAAGTCACCTTGATTTTGTTGGCAGCACTGGTCGCCTCCTTTTATCCTGCAATTAAGGCCTCTCAATATCCAGCAACCGAATTGACCCGTGATGACCTGTAAATTTGTTTGTTATAGACAGCTTCTCTACGCCTCTCTGGTCGTTTTGCTCCTTTTGGCGATCGTCGCCTACGCTGCCGCCGAGTGGAAACAAGCGGCTCCAGACCAGACCTGGGCATTCCCGCAGGATCACTGGTCTAAACCCGAATACAAGGTGGAATGGTGGTACCTGACCGGCCACTTGCAAGAGAAATCGACCGAATCGGCTCGGTTTGCTTTCCAGATTACCTTTTTCCGGGTGGGGCTGGTCCCTGAGAGCCTGGAATCGGACAGTCGTTGGTCGACTCGTCATGCAATCATGGCCCACCTGGCTCTCTCTGACCTGGAAAAGGAAGAGCATTGGTTCAGCGAAACAGTTTACCGGCAAACGCCTCTTCTGGCGGACACCCACGAGTATCCTGAGAACCCCATCATCTGGACACAGGCTCCTCCCGGCACCGAGGGTCGGTGGTCTCTGAGCTGGAACGGCAATGGCTTCGACGTCTCCGCCCGAGACGAGTCACAGGGAATCGGTCTGAACCTGAGAATAACCATCGAACAGCCCATCCTCTTCCAGGGGCCGGCCGGGTTCAGCCCCAAGTCCGTATCGGCGGATTCGGCCAGTCTTTACTACAGCTTCACCCGCCTACGAACCGAAGGAACCCTTTTCCAGGGCGGTGGGACCCGGGAACTCTCGGGCGTGAGCTGGATGGATCGAGAGATCACATCCGGAGTCCTTGCCGGTTCCAGTGTCGGGTGGGATTGGATCAGCTTGCAGATGGAAGACGGCCGCGATCTGATGTCTTACCGGTTAAGAAACCAGTCAGGACAACCGGTGTACCGATGGGCTACCGTTCGAGGCACCGATGGACTACCGACCTATTACAGTCAGAACGAGCTGGAATGGGATCCACTAGAGTGGTGGGTCAGTCCGGAAACCCGGGCTCGCTACCCGGTTTCGTGGCAGATTCGGATCCCGGCGGAGGGATTCGACCTCGTCGTTCGTCCGGCTTTCCCAGAACAGGAAAATGTCAGCCGCCTGCTTCCCCACCTGTACTACTGGGAAGGAGCTGTGAAAGCTTTCATTAGCGGTCGGTCCGATCACGTGGTCGGCCGGGGTTTCTTGGAATTGACCGGCTATGGAGACGGAAAGCGCCTACCGTTGTAGAAACGGTCCCGGTACCAGCGGGCAGGGATGGCCACATTCCCGAGGGACAAACCACAAGCGCCCATCACGCTGAAGGTGTGAGAGAGTGCGCCCGTGGACGCACTTTTTTTGTGCCTTCAGCACCAGTTTCCCTCTGTGTCCTTCCATGAGAAGGCCATAAATTGTCAAGGGCAACGTGGTGCCCGATGGGCCCGCCAGGGCGGGCATAAACCGTTGAGTGTTGACTCTGCTTCACCGTCGAATCTTCGGACTGTAGCTGTAAACCGCTGAGCAAGAAAGATGATCGCCAGGCTTCCATTCGCACTCTGTTTCGTCGAACTGTCATCGACGGGTGCCATGTAGGGGTCCGTTATCAGTGGGTGCTGCTTATCTCTGCGTCGGGCTCCCTTGTGAGGGCCAGGGCACAGACCGCAGTCACCCGGA
>DATGOF010000063.1:0-3296 GCA_035306285.1 Acidobacteriota bacterium
GGATATCCGGCAGACCTTTATCTGGAAGGATCAGATCAACACCGCGGCTGGTTCCAGCTATCCCTTCTGCCTGCCCTCGGTGTTACCGGTGTCTCTCCTTTTCGAAGCGTTCTGACACATGGTTTCATGGTTGATGCCGAAGGCCGGAAAATGAGCAAATCAACCGGCAACGCGATCCAGGTAGAGGATGTTTTGAAGCAGCACGGGGCGGACGTCTGCCGTTGGTGGGTCAGCTCACTGAATTACAGCAACGACATCAAGGTGGACTGGGAATTCTTTCAGATCGCCGGCGAGGAGTATCGGAAAATTCGCAATACCATTCGCTTCCTGCTCGGAAATCTGCAGGATTTTGATCCCTCCAGTGACCGTTACGTATTGACGGAAAAAGACCGTTACACGGTCGATGCCTGGGCCATGGGGCAGCTCGCTTCGCTGGTGGCTTCCGTTGGAGAAAGCTATGAAAAGTACCAGTTCAAAAGAGTTGCCGAGGCCACCTTCAATTTCTGCAACGACGCTATGAGTGCCGTTTACCTGACGGCAGTTAAAGATCGCCTGTATTGCGACGAAAAGACCGGTGTCCGCAGGAGACGTACACAGAGCGTGATCTACGACATTGCCAGTGCCCTGATCCGAATTATCGCCCCGATTATGGTCCATACGGCGGAGGAAGCCTGGCTGGCGCTCAAAGGACTCGACATGGAATCGAATGAGTCGGTTCATCTGCAATATCTGCCTGAAAAGATTGTCTGGGAGGAAGCAGCTGAGTGGGCAGACGTGATGGAACTCAGGCGCGAGGTAATGAAGGCTTTTGAGGATGCACGGGAGCGGATAGATGGTCTGAAGAATCCACTGGACGCCGGGGTCATAGCGCGAGTCCCGGCCGAAAAGATGGCGCGGATCCAGCCCTTTAGTGAAGAGCTAGCTGATTTGTGCAGCATGAGCCGCTTCCAGCTCGAGGAAGGTATGGAGCTGAGCATCGAGATACAGGACCTACGAAACGAGCCTCGTTGCGAGCGCTCTTGGAAACGTGACGGTACGGTCAGAGTGCGGTCGGATGGCAGCCTTCTGTCCGATCGTGACGCCCGGGTGCTGGGTGTTTGATCAGCCTTGAAACTTACGATGAATTAGGGCTCCGGCTTTGATACTCCATGGATCTATCCGGACCCTCGTCCTCTCGGAGCCGAACCGCGTCCAAGAGACGGGAAGGGAGTTCCTTAATGTAGATATCCCGTTTCGGAAAGGGAATTTCGATGCCGGCTTTAGTAAGTGCTTTGTAAGCTGCCAGATTAATCGAATCGATAGGCCGCCCTTTGGACGGACCTAGTATCCAGCATCGTATTTCAAAGTCCAGAGATGATTCTCCAAATCCTGCAAACTTCACCCATGGCTCGGGCGTTTGTTCCACGTATTCATTGTTCTTGGCGACCTCGAGGAGAATCTCTTTAACTACTTCGGGATCGGAGCCGTAGGCAACAGGAACAGGGATTTTGAGGCGTTGCTTTGTCCAGGGGCCACCACTCTCGTTGATAATCTTCGAGCGAGCAATGAGCGCATTTGGAATCGTTATCTCGACGTCATCTCGGGTTAGAATTCGGGTGCTACGTAATCCAATCTGCGTAACCCTCCCTCGTTCCTTCTGGTCGAGAACGATGTAGTCACCAACCTTGTAAGATGAGTCCGCCAGAATCGAAATGCCGGCGAAAAGATTGCCGAGTGTTTCCTGAGCAGCAAGGCCGACTGCCAGCGCGACAATGCCGGCGGACGCCAACCAGCCAGTGGGATTGATATTCCAGGAAATGAGAATGAAATAGATTCCCAACGCGAAGAAGAGAATGTTGGCGGCAATCTCAAAGAGAGGTCGGGTTGTTGGCTGGAACGCCTGGAAGCGGGTTGGGTGGGTCGTCAGCCATTCCAGGAGGGCGGTGGTTATGCGAAACAGAAACACCAGCCAGACAACGATGAGAATCGTCTTCAGAATATTGAGGCTGATTGACAATACCGCTGGATCGAGTTGAATAAGCCGGAGCGCAACACTGAAGCCAAACAGAAATAGAGTAAAAAAAATGGGACGATAAAAATTCCGAACGATCACGTCGTCGACATCAGCACTGGTCCGAGCCACAACTGGAGCGATTACGCGCACGAATACAGCACCAACGATGTAGGCAATAACGAAAGAAAGTACGATGGCGACAAGGGCCTGCAGATAAGGGCTATTTCCGAATAAGGTGAGGAATTCTCGGATTTCCTCATAAGTCAGGTTTTCAGGCATGATTGTTTCCTCTTACTCTCCGACCAACCTTTCCTCCTTCCCCTAAATCACTGGCAATGAATCCCTGATAGGATAGAAGCGTCATAGAAACTGGGCAGCTACTGTTGCTATTCTAGCAGTCTAGGGTGAAAGTCCTGGTCGGCTACCGGCCAGTCGATGTCGATTCGCCTGCAGAACGGACCATGGAACGGTTATAGCCAATCCCGAAGTAGCTCAGGGCGGTAGACTCCCCGAGCAGTGCTTGCTTGGGATCATAAGTGCTGTAACTTTATCACAGGCCGGCATCAACTAAAGTGGAACAAAGAAGGGAATTGCAATGATACACAAGGTCATCATCCTGGGATCCGGATGCGCTGGCTGCACGGCAGCTATTTACGCAGCTCGTGCCAACCTCGAACCGCTGGTACTGGAGGGACGTGAACCAGGTGGTCAGCTTGCATTGACCACAATGGTAGAGAATTTTCCTGGCTTCCCTGACGGAATCATGGGACCGGAATTAATGGAACGGATGAAGAAGCAGGCTGAACGTTTCGGAGCCCGTTTCAAGCTCGAAGAAGCCATTGAAGCTGATCTCACCAGTATGCCCTTCACCATCCGTACGGAAGAAGCCGAGTACAAGACCGAATCATTAATCGTTGCCGCCGGTGCTTCGGCCAAGATGCTCGGTCTGAAATCGGAAAGGAAGCTGTTGGGGCATGGTGTCTCCACCTGTGCCACCTGTGACGGCTACTTTTTCCGGAATCAGGAGGTGGTCGTCGTTGGAGGCGGCGACACCGCCATGGAAGATGCCCTCTTCCTTGCAAGGCATGCAAGCAAGGTCACTATCATCCATCGCCGCGACCAATTGCGTGCCTCCAAGATCATGGCAGATCGGGCGATGGCCAATCCCAAAATTACCTTCATCTGGGACACGGTGGTGACTGACATTGAGGATGTCGAACAGGGTCAAGTGACCGGAGTGTGGCTCAAGCACGTCAAAACCGGCGAGCAGACATTCATGAAAACGGATGGGGTTTTCGTCGCC
>DATGOF010000064.1:0-4838 GCA_035306285.1 Acidobacteriota bacterium
GAGTCCTTCAGCCATTTTCAACGCATGACGAACCGATTCTTCAATGCGAGGGCGTAGTTCTGGGGAGAGAATCAGGCGGTCTACCACGATCTCAATCGTATGATTGAGCTGCTTACGAAGAGTCGGCGGCTCCTCGAGGTAGATCATCTTGCCGTCCACCCGGGCACGGACGTATCCCTCCTTGTGAAACCGTTCGAACAGCTTGCGAAACTCCCCCTTTCTTTCTCTAACGACCGGTGCCAGGATCATCGTCCTGCTGCCCTCGGGGAGCTGAAGGATACGCCTCACGATTTGATCTACCGACTGCCGGGAAATCGCCTTCCCGCATCGGGGACAGTGAGGAAGTCCGATACTGGAAAAGAGAAGGCGGAGGTAATCGTAGATTTCGGTAATCGTCCCGACCGTTGACCGTACGCTCTTGGTGGTGGTCTTCTGTTCAATTGAAATCGCGGGGGACAGGCCTTCAATGGTATCGACGTCGGGTTTTTCCATCTGCTCGAGAAATTGCCGTGCATACGTCGACAGGGATTCGATATACCTGCGCTGCCCTTCGGCATAGAGCGTGTCAAAGGCCAGACTGGATTTTCCCGAACCACTGAGCCCGGTAATAACCGTGAGAGCATTTCTGGGGATATCGAGGTCCAGGTTCTTTAGATTGTGTTCCCGTGCCCCTCGTACAATGATATCTTTCATGAGCCAACTTTGTATTGTCCCTGTTAAACAGCAGGTAGGTCAAACAGGCCGCCATTAGAATTCGCAAGCCTGTCATCATGGATCAGACGTCCCCAGGCTCCTCCTTCCGAAGATTGAATTCACGTCTGACGACACTCGATCTGCCAACTAAAACAGGTCTGATCTTACTCTATGCTCCGATCCTTCTGGTGCTCTTCTTCCCGGTCCTTTTCCTGGACCGGACACTGGATCCGTCACGGTTCGTACAGGGGATGTACATGGATGGTCCACAACCCGAAACAGAGCGCACAACCCCTACGTTCGTCAACGACGCGGGAGCCGTGGTGTGGGCACTACAACCCTGGAATCACTTCATATCAGAAAGGCTGAAGACAGGGGAGTTGCCCCTCTGGAATCCTTATCAGGGAGCGGGTGTCCCCCTGGCCGCCAACTTTCAGTCAGGAGTCTTTTCTCCCCTCCAATGGCCCTTCTTCCTCTTTTCAAACACTGGTTATTGGGACTGGCTCTATGTCATGCGTCTTCTCCTGGCAGGTGGATTCACCTTCCTTTTTCTGAGCACCTTTCAGTTATCCGCACCGGCAGCATGGCTGGGAGGCCTCTGCTTCATGCTGTGCGGCTACCTGATCGACTACATCAATATGAATCACCTGAATGTGGAACTGCTGCTCCCCGCCCTCTTCTATTTCGGCGAGAAATGGGTTCTGAAGCCGGGAAAAAATTTTGCTTTTCTGGTAATCTGCCTTTCCCTCAGCGTTCTGGGAGGGATGCCTGAAGCAACGCTGATCGCATGGATTTTTCTATTCAGCTACCTGGTGTTCCGGTTAGCCAGCACCAGGAGCGGCTGGCACAGCTATCGGTTAATCGGATTGGCAGGATGTCTCGGTGTACTCTGTTCCGGGATCCTTCTTCTTCCAGGCTTTGAATATATTGTCCATGGAGGGGGCAAACATCACGATTTTGCCTGGGGGGAAACTTCTCTTTCTCCTGCCGGTGTGGTGAGCATTCTGGTTCCCTTCTTTTTCGGCCATCCTGGCTCCGGATGGAACCCCCACATCGACAAAGCCTTCGGCGCAGCTAGTGGGATCGGGCTGATACCCCTGGGACTTGCCATTTACGGTGGCTGGAGACGAGGGCCGCGGTGGAGACTATTCTTCGGTTTCGCCGCTCTGGTCGTCCTTTTTAAGATCTATGGAGTTCCCGGAATTAATGCCATTGGACGTCTCCCCATTCTCGATCTGATTATCTTCAGCAAGTATCTACAAATTGTTCTGGCCTTCAGCATCGCCGCTTTAGCCGCGCTCGGTTTTCAGGCACTGCTATTGGGTCATCACTCTACCAGCCGCATCCGCTTCGTCTTTCACCTGCTGAGTGGAACAGTCCTGGCTTTCTATCTCTTCCATTTGGAATCGATATGGAACTCAACGCGACATTTGGTCATGGTGGTCAGCGCCTATTCTCTTTTTGCCGTCCTTATGGGAGCGGCGGCCGGCTTCCTGCTCGGACCCTGGGGTCAAAAGTCCCTGTACAGATTGCTGAGTCGGAGGTCAGATAACCGCTTGGATCGAATTGGGCAACGTGCGAAGTACTGCACCTGTGGTGTCATTATGCTGATGACTTTCTCGGAGGTCTTTTTTCTCTCGATTCGGCTTCATCCGGCCGCAATTCCTGAGAGAGAGACTCCAGCCTTCGTCCATGCGCTCGATGCTTTAACCGGAGATCAGTACAGGATGAGTGGAAGCTACGTGCTTTTTCCGAACCTGGCCACCACCTACCGGCTCAGCGATTTACGGGTTCTGGATCCCATACTGCCACGCCGATTTGTGGACTTCAGCGAAAGAGTGCTGAGCCGCCCTTTCACCTCTCGTTTCACCGGGCTGGACCTGTGGGACTATTCTCATCCATTTCTGGACCTCGCTTCGGTCCGCTACATAGCCACCGAAAGAGACCTTCGAAACTACCTGTTTCGGCTGGCTCCCTCAGCGACTCCCGTTCAAGTCCCTCTGGGTCGAGGGCGGGTCATCGACCTGCTCGAATTTGTATCTCCGGTGGAGTTCGGCCTGTCCTTTCGAGACGAGGCTGAGGTCTCTTTTCATCTAGTTGCCCGGGCGGCGACTGACGTCCGACTTGTCATAGGCAGAAGCGGCGAAGATCAACTTATTCTTCAGCTTCCTGCCGGTGAGCTCCTGCAGGAACGGATCGATCTCCAAACGTTTGAGGGGGGTGGACCTCTGGAGTTTGCATTCCAGGGAGCGGGAAAGGTACAGGCAGCACTGTTTCTCGAAGAGCAGCAGGATCACTCACTGGTCCCGGTCTTTAATGACCCCGACTCTTCCGTCGTCATTTTCGAGCGGCCTTCAGCATTGCCTATTTATCGTTTAGTATCCCGCGCTCGCTGTGTCGAGCCAGAACGTGTTCTCGACGAGCTGGTGTCACCCAATTCTAACTTGCAGGATAGCGTTCTACTGGAAGACTGCAGTCAGGTTCCGGAATTTATCCTCGGGTCTATGACGAAGGTAAACGGCCGCGTGCAGGTGTTGAATCGCACGGGAAATCGGGTGGAACTAGAAACCCAGGCCGACCGCCCCGCAGTCCTGGTAATCGGTCAGACTTACTTTCCGGGCTGGCATCTTTTAGTGGATGACGAGCCGGTTCCTCTGATGAGCGCAAATTATCTGTTTTCGGCCGCCGTCGTTCCGGAAGGGAAACATCGAGTAGAACTCGAGTTTCGACCGGCCTCTGTCCGATTCGGCCTCCTTTTATCTTTGCTCGGATTGTTACTGACGGCAATAGCGGCCTTCTGGCTTAGGGCCCAGGCCGACGCGACCCCGCCTAGGGCGGGCAAAGCCGCCTCCTCTGACTAAGGTGTAATTACCCTCTAAATGCTTCTACTGGCCCACAACTGCACGCTCAGGCGACGCGACTGCACGCGGAGGTCAGGTTCTCCTGACGCCGCCACCACAAGCATTGCCTTGGTGCCTCCTGGCGCACAAGCTACCGGCGAGCGTGTGTTACAAGATATTCTGGTGGTCGGACCGGCTTTTCAGTGGAACATTATTGATTGGACGACCACTTCACCATTTCGGATAAAGTGAATGTTGAGGGCTCCGTCCGATTGCTGAAGGGCCTCCTGTAAATCCGTGGAGGAGACCAGTTCTTCGTTGTTAACCTTAAAGAGAACATCACCAGCCCTGAACCCGAAACGTTCAGCGGGGCTTCCCTCCAGCACAGACTTGACCAACAAGCCAGAATTCTTGGGACACTGGAAATATCTGGCTAGTTGGGGAGTGACAGGCTCTGTTACAAATCCGAGATCCATTGCTGACGGCAACACCACTGGATAGAAGCGAACCTCTTGACCACCCTCTTCTTCTCCATTCCAGACTTGAGGCACCTGCAATGCCCAGGTGAGTCTGGGTTTTTGGCTTAGCGGTCGCTCACTGAGCTTAGCCTGGATGCCGATGGGCATCGACATCCCTTCTCTTTCGACAGTTAGCCGGACCGTCGAGTCCGCACCGCTCCAGCGGATTGCCCTGGACAGGTCTTCCGGGCCCTCAAGCTTTGCTCCGTTGATCTTCGTAATCTGATCACCGGGGAGCAATCCCGCCTTTGCAGCCGGGCTTCCCGGGATCACATTCTTGATCCGGATGCCGGCAGCCTTATCATCTAAGAAAATACCCAGCCACCCGCTCTTGATGTTCCTCTTCTCTCTTACGATCCTTCGAAGTGATTTGCGAATCCTGTTCGCCGGCAGGAATCGGAAGACGTCAACGTCTCTGCTGAACAACGATTTGCCGGCAAATGTGACGATGCCGACAAATCGGTCGTACTGGTCAAAAATCAGGCTTCCGTCGCCAGCATTGCGCCCGGTCCTAGCACTCAGCGGGCAGATGCGAAGACTTACTTCGGGAAGAAGTTCATCTGCCGCGTGTCGAACGACTTTTAACCTAGACACCCCCCATCCCTCGCTGTCGAGCGAGTAGAACTGAAATTCGCCGTTGGAGACCGCACCTCCTAGTACCGCCGGATGGCGTCCAGCCGTCGGTGAATGGAGCACTGCCAGGGAGATTCTTTCATCGACCCCGACCAAGCCTGCTTCGACGAGATGACCGTCACGTTGCCCGACTTCAAAATGAACACCGGAGGCA
>DATGOF010000065.1:0-5111 GCA_035306285.1 Acidobacteriota bacterium
ATTCCAGTCTCGGTTAGGATTGTCCGCCTGGCCGGTCGAGTCCACCAAACCAGCGATAACAGCAGGACTACGGAGAGGGGGAGAAACAAGTAGTAACTGGCCAGACTCCGCAGATAATAAAGGAGCCCACTCAGACTCAACAGACTCGGATCGCCTTCCAGCACCGCTGCCTGACTGGTGGCCTGAAATCGCTCGACTAGAAACTGGAGGTTCGGCAGATACCACCACATCGTGAGAGGGAGTACGATGAAACCGGCATCCAGAAGGTTCAAGAAAGCCCTTCGGCGATCTGCAGAAAACCACCACAGGTAGATGACCGGTCCCACCATAAAGAACAGGAAGGTCCATTTCGTCAAGAGCCCGAGGGCCCCTACCACGCCAAATAGCAATACTGTGACACGCGACTGCAGATAGTCCGATTGAATGAGAACTAGCAATCCCAGTGCGACCAGACCGGAAAGGGTGACATCAAGAAGCGTTTCCCGACTCGTCCAGGCGACCAGAGGAAACATCAGAGCCAGCCAGGCTGCACTCGCAGCATTTACCGGAGTTTGCCACCGCCTTGCCAGACAATAGGTGCAACCGCTCAGTAGGACAAGGCCAGGCAAGTTAGCGTACAACGCAACGGACTGGCGCGCACCCAGGCTCAGGACAACCATTTCCCAGAGATAGTAAAGAGGAGGATAGTAGTTCGTGATCCCGGGAAGGTTGGCCAAGAAGGAGCCATCTCGCAAGGCTTCGAGATACCTCCATCCCATGATTTGATGGTGAGCCATGTCCCAGATGGGTGGAAGACAGTTGCGGTCAAGCCAGATCCGATGGGTGACAAGAATGGCCAACAGTCCAGGCAACCAAACTTTCACGTTTCCCTACGTCTCCTGACTCCTACCAGTGCCGTTCAGGCGTGGGCGGCTCCCCTTCATACGGACGGACTATTTCAAAGACATTGATCCATTCCCACCGCTCCTGTTCCCGCCAGGCGAAAGGTAGAATGCCCCAACCGGTACTGTAGAAGCCAGCGTGCGATGAAAAATCCAGAATTCGAATCGGAAAATCACTCTTCAATGGAACCTGTTCAACCAGACGCGAATATTCACTTCCATCGTAGACGGTCACCCAGGGAGTGGCTATGTAAGGCTTCATTAAGAAGTCTCCAGGGCGGGCACTGATGTTGGTTCTCAACAAAGGCTTTCCCCCTGCCTTTTCTAGGTAGTAGCGAAATCCCCATTCACCTGTCAGCCAGATCTGCCGGCCCGGCGCAGCATAACGCGCTGTCAGTTTCCTTGCTACATCACGATATTGTCCCGCAAAGCAGTAGTCGGCCCAGGCTACTGGAAGGCTATACAACAGCGTCAGTACCACAGCTCCCCACAGCCAGTATCGAGCAGTTTGCAGGCTGGTTGCCCGTTTCTCCAGAACGGCGGCCCAGGCCAGAATAACTGGAGGAAGAGCGAGCAGGATATATCGAACAGATCCAGCGTAATAAAGCAGCAAACAAGATGCGAAGATTCCAGCAAGCCAGAGACCCAGCATTCCCTGCAACGGAGCAGAAAAGAGCACAGGACACTTTCGGACAAAATGGAGCAAAACCAGCAATCCGGAGGTGAAAAAGATTGCGAACAGAAGAATATTGGCAAAGCCCCAGTCAAAGTTTCCCAGGTAGAAGGGGATCATGGCCAGAAACACAAGAAACAGCATCAAGCGGGTTAGCACCGCGCCTCTGAATGCCACCCAGACTAGGGGAGGAAACAATATAACTCCACCTACATTGACGATGAAGCTCAAAGCTTTAACCGCCATGAGAGTCCAATCAAAGGCTGCTCTCTTCTGAATGTGTGAAAAGGTGTTAAGAAGAACAAAACGGTCGTAATAAAGATAGGCCCGGACGTACCAGAGGACCCAGAGCAAAAGAGGAGCCAGTATGATGGAGAGCAGAGCAGCTATTGGAAGCTTTTTCCTCCCAGAGCGGTGCTCGAGCCACAAGTACGCCAGACAGAGCAGAACCAGCCCGATTGAAATCAGTGAAATGAACGCGCTTCCCAGTATTCCAGCAGTAAGAAGGAAATAGTCGCAACGGGAAGGCGGATCCTCAGTACCGCTCTTGTCGACGATCCGCACCAGACTTGCGGTCGCCAAAAGCCAGAACGCGAGCAGCGGCACATCCGTCATTAGCGTGTGGCTAAGGACCAGAAAGGCAGGGCTCGCGATTAACAAGATCGCTACCGGAAGACGATGACGTACGAACCGGCCGCTTAACTCATAAAGGGAAAAGATTGTGATTACCGGAAAGATCAGAAACGCTAGATGATAGACCCATTCTTGTTCAGACCCTGTCAACAACCAGACCAGAGCCAGGTAATAAGAGGTAAGCGGAAGATGGCTGTGACTGGCAGCGTCAGGAGTCTCCAGGCCTTCAAAAAGAGGCGGATAGTCATAGGGGAACAGGGGCTTCTGGAGGGCATTCCATGCGATCTCAAGGTAAATTCGATCGTCAATATGAAACGCCTTGTTGATGAACGGCAGCGTCACCAGCAGTACAAAGCCGACCATCACGATTCGAGCCTTCAACTGTTTGTAACTGCTGATTCCAGAAGAGTGCCGATGCTCCAATGCTTTCCTTCGGGCAAGAGGAAAAACGGTCGCTTACTTGTTATCCCTGGAAAGCTGAAATCGATGAAAGGTCTGCAGGTATACCCGTTCCAGCATCCGAATGACAGGAACCTCGGGCATAAACGCAAAAAATCTCCACTTCAGCCTTACCTTCAACAGGGAGTAGTAGCAGGAATAGAGGAACATCATAAGAGGCTTTGCCCGGTTGTTACAGAATCTCTCAAACGCCCGGCGCTCAAAGAAGCGGCTGATCGTATTAATCTTGCTTATGAATCGACTCTGCTGAGGGGACAGGAAAGGATTGTTGACCTCTCCAAAGTGAAAGCGACTCCAGCCCTCCAGAGTGTCAGGAAAATCGGCGCCGTGGACCAGCCGGGCCTTATCGTAGAGCGTGGTGCCGGGATAAGGGGTGTAGACGGCTACCGGGGCAACACCGGCGTTGGGATTGTTATTGATGAGCTCGAACATGAAGTCCACTGTCTGGAGCGTCTCGTCGCGGTCTTCGTTGGGGAAGCCTGCCATAAACCCGTATTTAACGTAGACATCGGTTCCCGCCAGAAGCCTATTGACTTCCCGCACCTGATCCAGCGTGTTCCTCTTCATTATCTCTTTCAGCCGCTCCTCTGAACCGGACTCAATTCCAATCCAGAGTTCTTTGAATCCGGCCCTGTAGAGCTTTTCCAGCATCTCGGGCTTTCGTTTATGAAGGTAGTCGATACGACAGGGTACCTGTATCAGGAGGTCAAGATTCTTTTCAATCAGAAGGTCGCAGATCTTCTCAACTCGACCGGGGTGCCCGAAGAAATAATCGTCCTCAATAAAAATTGCCTTTACACCATACTCTTGGACGACATACTCAATATCGGAAACCACCCTTTCGGCTGAATGATATCGAAAGCGGCGTTCATTGAACTTAAGGTTGTAGCAGAATTCACAATCATAGGGACAGCCTCGAGATGTCACGATCTGTAATTGCGCATCGTTGGTGGAAGGGGCCCGTGTGAAGTAATGATCCATGGCCAGAAAGTCATAGCGCGGCTGAGGGATAGCATCGAGGTCCTCGATCATGGGACGGTAAGGACCGAATCGTAACTCTCCATCCAGCTTATAGCCGATTCCAGGCACACGGCTGAGATCGCCTCCAGTTCTTAAACAGTCGGCCAGTTCAATGATTGTGACTTCCCCTTCTCCCTTGACAATGAAGTCACACAGAGGATCTTTCAGAGTCGATTCCGGGCACAGCGTAGGATGGACGCCTCCCCAGACGATTGGAACCGTCTCGTCGAACCGACGAACGGCTCGAGCCGCCTTGAGCCCTCCCCTGATTTGCATCCCGGTCATACTTGAAATGCCAACCAGAAGAGGCCTTGCCTTGCGGAGCGCGCGGGTAACGTCCTCTTCAAACGTACGGGTGATCCGCTCATCGATAATCTCAACCCGGTATCCGGCCTGATCCAGAACCGTCGCCAGATAGAGGCATGCCAAAGGAAGACCGACATTCACCCCATACATATCCATGCCGGTAGTAGGATAGATCAAGAGGACCTTGCCGAGTTCTTTATTCGTCTCTCTTTCCCACGGGAACTGGCTCATAGCATTACCTTCCACATTTTCTTGAATCGGCCCTACCCACTGCGCAAATGGTAGCTTTATCGCATTAGCCACCTTTTATAAAGGTTTCCGGCCACGTTGACGACCTGTGGCAAGGAGTCTTGCACGCGGGGCCGCAGGCGCAACAGCGGAGTCATCCAGCGAGGATGATTCACGTAATCGCAATTTCCACAGATTTTCAGCTGATCAAAATCTTTTCTGTACAACTTTCTCCGCTTTTCGTCAAAAGCTTCGGAATTCCAGACTTCTTCAATGGTCTGACGCTTGATATCCCCGACACTGTAATTTGCCTCAGAGTCAAAGCAACACATTGCGACCCGGCCGTCAGCGAGAATTGTTATGTAGTGGTAAATTCGTTCACAAAAGTTAATCTTGTTACGGCTCCGACCATCCTGCCGGTCTAATTCACCGCCCCAGTTAAAATAGACGGAGAAGCGTACTTCGTCGGCTTCCTGCCAGGCCCTGCGGAGTTTCTTCCGAGTGTGCTTATTTTCGTCAACCGTGACCATTGAGATGGCAACCCTGGGGCCTGACTTCTTCAGCTCTTTTCTACGACGGAGAAAGTGAAGAACGTTAGACCGCACTTCGTCGTAGTTAAGTCCAAGTCGAATGCCCTCGAAGGTCTGCTTATCGCCCCCGTCTATCGAAACGATCAAGCTGTCGATGAGATCCTCCTGCAGTAGGGTTTCAGCATGCTCCTTTGTCAAACGAGAACCGTTAGTCGTCAGATTGATATGTGTTTTAGGGGCAAGTCGCCTGGCTTCACGGAAATAATCCATCACGCCGGGCACTAGTAGAGACTCCCCGTGCAGAAAGGGAAGCAGCTTGCGTGCTCGATTTCGTCCACATTCTGTAACAATCTTTCGGAATAGATCCAAAGGCATGATCTG
>DATGOF010000066.1:0-12737 GCA_035306285.1 Acidobacteriota bacterium
GGTTTGCTTGTAAAGCGGTCGAAACGGCCGATCAACTTCCCGAGGATGTGCAAGCTGTTAGTCTCGCCGTGCCCACCCACCTCCACGCCGAGATCGGTGTTGCGCTACTCGAGAAAGGCATCCACGTGCTGGTGGAAAAGCCGATTGCTTCGACGCTCAAAGGCGCCGATGACCTCATAGCGGCGAGTCGAGAAAGTGGAAGCCTCCTTCAAGTCGGCCACATTGAGCGCTTCAATCCAGCCTTCCAGGCCGTAAGAGGACTGATTCGCTCTCCTCAGTTTTTCGAATCACATCGTTTGGGTGTATTCGTCCGACGAAGTCTGGACGTCGACGTTGTGCTGGATCTCATGATCCACGACTTGGACCTAATTCTTTACCTGACGGGACAGCCTGTTCAAGAAGTACGTGCTGTCGGTATACCCGTTCTGACTCCGCGCGTCGATATCGCCAGTGCGAGAATCGAGTTCAAGAATGGGTGTGTTGCCAATGTCACCGCCAGTCGGGTTTCCAAGGAAAAGATACGGAAACTGCGATTGTTCCAGCCGCACGATTACATCTCCGTCGATTTTCATGGCAGATCTGCAGAGGTTTACAGTCTTGTCCATGACGAACGGGGAAGGCGAGTCGAAGACCGGTCGCCAATGGTTCTAGACACTGAACCGCTGCGCTCCGAATTGGACTGCTTTATAAAATCTGTTCGGGGCTTGCGGACGGAAAGACCCTGTTCTGCATCGGAAGCACGAGAAGCACTTGAACTGGCTCTTGAAATTGTCCGTCAAATTGACCAGAGACTTGCCTCTGTAGCGGCCAGTGACAGTGGGCAATGAGAAACTGCTGGATCATGCTGTTTCGTCTGTTTCTATTATTTGTTGGAATTTCCACGATCGCATGTGGTGACAAACCGCGAGTGATTCAACAGCCGGTGCCCCTGACTCTCGACCGGCCCTCTCACGCGGACACCGCTGCAACCGATCAAGCAGAGCCTGCACCCTCAAGTCGTCCCGCTCCTGCGCCTTCCCAGATACGGTTGCTGATTGGGGAGGACTTCGACCGTCTGCTTGTTACCAATTCTCAAAAAGGGGAACAAATTGAAGTTAAAGCGACTGGAGGAAAGATCAGAATCTTTCAAAAGCAGGAAACGGTAACGCGATTCTTGGAAGAAGGTTCCGGATTTCGGTTTACAGCGTCCGGTGCCGAACCTCTCAAAGTACAAGGAGTCGCCTATAGGGGGCTCGTGGATATCTTTATCAACCCCCTCGGAACGCCGGTGGCCGTCAATGAAGTTGACCTGGAATCGTATCTTTGCGGAGTGGTTCCCAATGAACTGGGTCCTGTCGCGTTTCCTTATCTCGAGGCTCTCAAAGCGCAAGCGGTGGCCGCCCGAAGTTTTGCCGCATCAGGTCTGGGTACCTTCGCCAGCCGAGGCTTCGACCTCTACTCGGATTCCCGTTCTCAAGTTTATACAGGAACCGGGAATGAACATCCTCTCTCTACACAGGCAGTCAACGAGACGCGTGGGCTAATTCTTTCTTTCCAGGGAAAACCAATCGCTGCTCTCTACTCATCAACCTGCGGAGGCCGAACGGAGGACTACAGCCGTGTCTTCTCCGGAAAGCCGCTCCCGTATCTTCGAGGCGGAATCGAATGTTCTGACCAGTTGAGTCCCTATCATTCGTGGCGCACTCGTGTATCATTTGAGGACCGCGCAGACAAAATGAAAGCCAGGCTTGCGATCGATTGTTTGACCGATTTGAAGCTGCTCCATCGAAACGAAGCCGGGCGGGTTGAAGCGATCCAGTTCGTAGGCAGACATCGGCAGGAGACGCTTCGAGCCAACGACTTTCGTCTGGTGCTCGGGCTCAGGAGCAATTTCATTGTCGACCTGGACACTCAATTCGACAGCAGAGGCTGCATTCGAGAACTCAATGTGCAAGGGAAAGGATGGGGACATGGGGTAGGGCTTTGCCAAATGGGTGCTGTATCAATGGCACAAAAGGGCATCCTATTTGACGACATATTGGATCATTATTATCCGGAAACCACGCTGACCAAATTGTACTGATCGATAAACCCTTGCATTGGCTGTTGCCCGGGCGCGGATTTGGCGGTATCAAAGACCTGCCAGCGCCGCTCTTGCTGTCTTCTTCAGGCGAAATGTAGCCCCAGATTGACCGGTCCAATGGAAAGAACCACCGTGCCGGCTGTTCCTTGCGCTACTCCCCTTTAATCCATGCTAAAACAGTCCTATGCATCAAGAGAGGATAAAGGACTCACCGGGCGGCTGGCTGATCGCAATCGTCGGACCAACCGCATCTGGAAAGAGTCACCTGGCCATGGAACTGGCTCAGCGGATTGATGGCGAGATCGTAAACTGCGATTCGATGCAGATGGTCCGAGGGATGGAGATCGGTACGGCTAAGCCCGATCCAGCCATGCGGAACCGTGTTCCCCACCACCTGTATGACGAAGTTGGGCCTGATGAGCACTACAGTGCCGGCCGGTACATGGAGGTCGCTCGGTCGATATGCCGGGAGATTGCCGGCCGCAACAGGATCCCAATCGTAGTTGGGGGAACCGGGCTCTATTTGCGGGCGCTGATCGACGGTATTTTCCAGGGGCCCGGGAGGGATCAAAACCTGCGTAACCGTATCAGCAAAATAGGCGAACGCAAAGGTTTCGAGTACTTGCATCGGATTCTTAGACGAAAGGATCCCGCTGCTGCAGAGAGAATTGGACCGACCGACCCGGTTCGAATAATCAGAGCACTCGAAGTCTATTTTCTAACCGGACAGAAGATTAGCGACTTGTGGAAACAAAGCCAATCGCCACTAACCGGCTTCAAAGTCGTTAAGGTAGGGGTGAGATTTCCGCGCCAGGAGCTCTATGATAGAATCAACCGCCGAGTTGAGCGAATGTTTAAACAGGGTCTGCTGGACGAGGTCCACAGACTCTTACAGAAGGGCTTCTCACCGGATTGTAAAGGGTTTGAAGCTCTTGGCTATCGCTACGCTGTCTCTGTCGTGCGCGACGAGATGGATCTCGATGAAGCAATCAAACTAACCCAGCGTGACACTCGCCGGTACGCGCGAAGACAGCTCACCTGGTTCCAGCGAGAGCAGGGTGTAAGGTGGATTGAGCGACCGGGTGACGAGGGTGCAGCTCAGGAAGCTCTCCTCGACATACTTCGAGCGGAAGGCTTTCCCGTTGGAAGTGCCCGCAGATATTTTCTCGGCTATAGGACAGATAAATGGAATTCGAACCGGTAATTGGTCTGGAAGTGCATGCCCAGCTCCTGACCCGCAGCAAGATTTTCTGTGGTTGCAGTACGCAATACGGCGCTCCACCCAATTCGAGTACCTGTCCTGTGTGTCTGGGACTACCGGGCGCTCTGCCTGTACTGAATCGGGAAGCTATCGGGATGGCTATAAAGGCGGCTCTGTCGTTGGGCTGCCGCATCAACACGGATTCGATATTCGCCCGCAAGAACTATTTCTACCCTGATCTCCCTAAGGGTTATCAGATTTCTCAATATGATCGTCCACTGGCTCAAGCGGGAAAGGTGGATGTACTGGTAGGATACCGCGAGGAGGGAGGCCGCGTTCAGAAATACGAAAACAAGTCCTTTCGTATTCATCGGTTACACCTAGAAGAGGATGCGGGAAAATCCCTTCATTCTCCCGGAGGCGATTCTCTGGTCGACTTGAATCGCACAGGTGTCCCGCTGGTCGAGATTGTCACGGAAGCTGATTTCAGATCACCGGACGAAGCTTATGATTTTCTTGTTCTGTTGAGGCGGACCTTGCTATTTTTGGGCGTTTGCGACGGGAACATGGAGCAGGGAAGTCTGCGCTGTGATGCCAACGTGTCTGTTCGTCCCATTGGGGCTTCTACATTTGGAACGAAGACAGAAGTCAAGAATTTAAATTCCTTTCGATTTGTCCGAAAAGCCCTGGAATACGAAATTGAAAGACAAATCGACCTAATTAAGAGGGGTGGAAAGGTAGAGCAAGAGACCCGGCAATGGGATGAAGCTCTTGAAAAAACGACGGTGATGCGCAGCAAGGAGGAGGCGCACGATTATCGGTACTTTCCAGAACCAGACCTTTTGCCGGTGCGGGTCGAGGAGAGTTGGCTCGAACAGATCCGTTCCACGATGCCTGAACTCCCGGAACCGCGCCGGCGACGCTTACAGGAAGAATACGATCTCGATATCGAATCATCGCTGGCCCTTATCCAATCGCGTTCCTTCGCAGATTATTTCGAAAGTGCAGCCCAAATCAGCCGGCAGCCGCAGGCAGTTTACAACTGGATGGTTGGAGACTTGACTCGTGAGCTAAAGCGGGATGGCCGGGATATCAGTGACTGCCCGGTCTCGCCCGAACATCTGGCTGAGCTCATCCAAATGCTAGATGCAGGGCAAATTAGCAGCAAGATGGCCAAGGACGTATTCGCGAAGATGTACTCGGACGGTTCGTCACCCAGAAAGATTGTTGAAGCAGAAGGTATGGCCCAGATCAGTGACGCTGATCAATTGGCCCGGATTATTGATACGGTCCTCGAAGCCCATCCTGATAAAGTGGATGCGTATCGGGAAGGTAAGCATGGTTTGATCGGCTTTTTCGTGGGTCAGGTCATGCGAGAAACCAAAGGACAGGCCAACCCTCAGGTCGTCAATCAATTATTGGAAGAGCGTTTGCAGCCGGTGGAATGAAAAAAGAAAAGGAATCGACTGTCCCTAACGGTACAATCGCTGTCATTGAAGAATTCGAAGACAGCATCTACTCGATCAAGTTTATCCTGCAGAGTCTCGGTTACCGAGTGGAATCAATTGCTGCGAAGGCTGACCTTCTGAGCCGGCTTCAAGAATTCGCTCCCGATTTGATTATCGTGGACATGCTGATTCCGAACAATGAAGGCTTGTCGGTTATTCGCTTCCTTAAGGAGGAGGGATTCCGAGAAAAGCCAGTGCTGGCTATAACGGCCGACGCCGTAAATATCGAGGAATCCGAGATCAAGGAAGCAGGAGCGGATGTAGTTCTAACCAAGCCTTATGCTGTGACGGAACTTCAGAAGGTACTGGAAAAATACATCGGCACGTCTTGATCGGCTTTTGGAGTTGGGCGGCTGGCCCCGGCCAATACGTTTATCAAATTTAATCCCTCTTTTGACTTCAGAGCTGCCTTCTAAACTTACTCTGCAGTTGGCCCACAAGTTGAGGCGCGTCAGTAAAGAGCCATCAGGTCTGGCACGCGGGACATCACAATCGGGTATGCAAGCTATTCGTAGCGCAGACACTCGATCGGGTCCAGTCGGGCCGCCTTCATCGCCGGCCACACCCCGAAAAACAAGCCAACCGAGACGGAAACCACGAAGCCGGTGATGACGGCCCAGGCCGGGATAGATGCCGGCAGGTTAGGGAAAAATGTTTCTACCAGAAAACTGACTGCCACTGCCACGACGATTCCCAGAGTGCCACCGGTGGTACTGAGAGTGACCGCTTCGACAAGAAACTGGAAGGTAATGTCTCTCCTTCGAGCTCCGATTGCCTTGCGTACCCCAATCTCTCGAGTCCGTTCGGTTACGGAGACGAGCATGATGTTCATCACACCAATTCCACCGACCAGCAATCCGACGGCTGAGATTGCAATGGCCACAAGACCTACGGTTGCCGTAATGTTATCGAATTGCTGAATCATTCGATCGGCAGTACTCAGATCAAAGTTGCTCTCTTCGTTGTAGCGAAGTCCGCGCTCTCGCCGCAGAACCGCTTCTGTCTGACCGAGCGCGCGCTCCAATTGGCCTGGTTTGGCCTGCGCCACAATCATCAAAAAATCGTTTGACGGAGCGATTTTGCGGAGAGTTTGATACGGGACATAGACCACATTGTCCTCTTCGGTGGAACCGAAGAAAGTACTCTTTCGCTTCTCAAGGACACCGATCACGGTGAAGGGACGGCCATTGAGCGTTACAGTTCGCCCGACGACAGTGTGATAACTGGGAAAGAGGGCTTCTACCACGTTCGTGCCGAGTACAGCGACGGCACTTCGGTGACGATCATCAATGCCCGATATGAACCGGCCTTCTCCTACGGGAATGTTCGTGACGGTGGCATGATTCGGTGAGACGCCCTGGACACTGAGCTGGGTGTATCGAGTGCCCTGGTATTCGATGACTTGATTGCTCCGAAAAGAAAAGCCTACCCAGCTAACCTCTGCGATTGCAGGAGCCTCCCTGAGTATGGCCTTGGCATTCTCAACCGTCAGGGGCTTTCGTAGCCACTCGCGACGGTCCCGAGGGCCGAGCTGCGGCCCCGTGGTCAGGTGAAAGGCATAGATATTATGCGTTCCGTATTCCTCGACCAGAGATATGATGTTGCTGCGCATTCCCGTCAGAATTGAGGATATGACGACCACCGTCACCACGCCGATGATGACGCCAAGGATGGTGAGCAAGCTCCTCAGTTTATGCTCTCTGAGAGTTTGCAAAGCAATAAGGATGTTCTCACGGTACTGGTTAAACTGCCTCATTAATCCGCCCTCATTGCTTCGATGGGGTCAAGTTTAGATGCTTTGTAGGCTGGATAAATTCCAAAAAGAAGTCCAATTCCGCCGGAAACGCCGACTGACAGGAGAATATAGTTAAGGCTAATCGTCATCGTCATCGACGTAAAATGCTGTATCAGCTCCGATGCCACTGTCGCCAAAATCAATCCAATGACACCGCCGGCAGCTGCGGTAAAAAAGGACTCAATAAGGAACTGATTCAGAATATCTCGACGCCTCGCTCCCAGAGCCTTTCTCAATCCAATCTCGAAAGTCCGCTCAGTCACCGAGACCAGCATGATATTCATCACGACAATGCCGCCGACGACCAGTGAAATCAGAGTAATTGGAACGACGACGACCGCGATCATGCCGGTGAACTGGTCCACAGTAGAGTTGATTTCCTCTGTCGAGATCAGACCAAAGTCATCGTCTTCATTCGGCGCCAGCTTGTGACGGACTCTCATGATCATCCGAACCTGACCGATTGCCTCCTCAAAGAGATCGCGGCTTATCGCCTTTCCTCTGATCGTGATGCTCGAGCGAATTCCGTAGAGTCTCTGATAGGTACTGATCGGGATATGCAGAGTATTATCCAGGCTCTGGCCGAACGAAGTGCCCAGCCTTTCCAGCACTCCAATAATTTCAAGAGGTTGTGTACCGAGTCTGATTCGTTTGCCGAGAGGATCGACCCCCGGAAAGAACTTCTCTTTCAGGTCCCAGCCGATCACGCAAACAAACTGCGATCTCCGGATGTCATTCTCTGTAAAATAGCGGCCTTCCACAACTTCCTGGCTCGCCAGCATCAGAAAGTTATGCGTTACGCCCCTGATTTCTGTACCATATTGTGGTTCCCCGGAGTAGTAAACGGTTCTGCGGCTGCTCAGTTCAGCAACCACGGGCCCACAGGCGTCACAGTTCCTCCGAATCGCCTCCAGGTCGGTGAGGCGAATGTCTTTATTACGCCGCACCATCCTTTCCCACTCTTCCTGGCTAACTTCACCAATTCGAGCAAACTTGGCCAGCAGAAAGGAGTCGCTACCCAGCGTTTTCGAAACACTTTCCAGTACGTAGGTCTGCAGGCCTTCAATTCCGGCGCCCACCACCATTACGGATGCCACGCCGATGATGATTCCAAGCAGCGTAAGGAAGGTTCGGAGCTTGTTGGCGAATATTGACTGCAAAGCGAGACGTGTCGCTTCCCAGAGAAATCCCAAGCGTGCTCGCATTCCTACCTACCCTTTATTGATCGACATTGATCGGCGCGTTACGGCATCCATTCTCAGGCGACCGGACAGCGACAACGTTTCTTACTATGATACGTCGGAAATTGGCTTCGGGTTCAATATGGACTGTGCTTTTCCCTGGCGGAAGCCGAGGCGAGCAAGATGGCGCAGCACCGCGTAGCAAAATTCTGGTTCGCCGGTCAGCAATTCCTCAACATTTTCTGTCGAAGCATAGAGGACCAAACAGTGATCGATCGCGCGAGCTTCATAATCAAGCCGGGCCTGGGCGAAAAACTCCCACAGGTTCAATGGGGCTTGTTCGACCACCCGCAGTTCATCGCCCCGGGCAGTGAAAAGCTGGACGCGCCCTCGGACCACTAGTAGCAGGTGATCGCTACTGTCACCCGGCCGAAAGAGGTTTTCACGTGGTTCAAGGTAGCGTTCATTCGCAATACTGGCAAACTGGGCGACATGTTCAGTTGTCGCGAATCGGAACAGGTCGAGCTCCTGCAGCATCAGGACTCGCTCAATTGTGGTTAACATCGGTATTCTCTGCTTTTCTCGTTTCCCCAGACTTGCAGAGCCCACACCGCGGTTTCTCGAACCAGCGGGTTCGGGTCGGTTTGCGCGCGGCGAACCATCTCTTTCAGATCTTCAAAGTCGTGAGTGGCCGCGGCCGCGATGATGCAGCACTTCAGCCACGGGTCTCCCTCGTGCACGACATCGGCTATCAGTATATGGGGTTCAATCGGGAGGTTAAAGATCACCCGTCCTTTAGCAGCGACCTCCTTGCGGTTGTCAGCAGAGAATACCGGAAGGAGCGTCTTCCGCAGCTCGCCTTTGATATGCACATCAATCAATTCGATGGCGTTCTCTCTGAGACGAGCCTGATCGCTCGTATAACCAAGGTACGATATATAGGCATCCCCCTGAGGGATAAACAGGCCAAGCGCCCTGAAGATCTTTTCAACCTTCCAGGCGATCCGCTCCTCGACCGCCTTTCCCAACAACCGGCAGGCCAGACCTCCATGGGCTTCCAGGTAGATGCTGAGATGCAACAACTCATAGTACTGCTTTACCCATATCTGGACCGCCGGCAGGAACGACTCTTCCGGATAGTTTAGACCGACTTCAGCTCGAATCTTGTTCAGTCCCTTGAGAGCTCGGAACGCAACCATAGTATCGGGTAGGTAAAGAGCCGCTACGAGAGCCTCTCGCGCTTGAGGAGCATTGATGCTTCTGAGAATGAGAGGGATTTCTCGCTTAACGGAAAGACTTACAGATGGGTCTTTAAGCAAAGACTGTAACATCGGGACTATGCTGTCTCCATAACTTCCCAGCGCATTTCGGGCAGCTCGACGAGTTCGTGGCTCATCCAGAAACTTGATTAGACGTTCGATATGTTGTTCGCTCCGAAAGTCACCAATCGCGCGAATACTGGCGTTGATCCGTACTGGGTCGGGGTGGTTCAGCCATTCATCAAGAATGGGCAGATAGCTAGGGCTGGAAGTCTTTGCCATCAAACGCGCCAGCAACACGGCTCGCTTTTGCTCGATCTGCTGCTGCCATTCGACAATCCTCTGTGGTGTCAGGTAGGAAGCAACTCTCCGTCCGTATCGGTCAAGGTAGATCAAGTATTTTTCGGGCGGCGGTGAAGGCGAGCGCAGCTCCGCTTTCATTTGTCGGATGTAAAGTTTGGGGTCAAAACGAGTTGCGAGGTGCATGGCTGTCGCTGCAATTTCCGGGTCAGAGTGGTCTACAAGCCGTTTCACTTTCTCAAGCCAGGGTGGATGATCGGTCGGATAAAGCGCCGTGATTTGCGACTGGCTGAGGTCCTCCAATGAAGTAGGGAAATCGGCCCACTGTCTCTGGCCGTTACTCGTTTCTTTCGCGAGTAGTTGCTCGAGAGCAAAGAGGACGTTTGAAGGAGTCTGGCTCTCGAGGGCATTGGTTAGAGTCCGCTCAGCAACAGCCTCTTCCAGATGAAATGAGGCTCGCGAGCTGGCAAGCGTCCTTCGCTCCAGCGAGCTCCGCAAGGTTTGAACGTATTCTTTGCCCAGCTTCCAGGCTAGCAACGTCCACACGATCGTTCCCAGAAAAATGAGAAAGGCTGTTGGGCGGATAGGCGTCGCAACCGAGAATGCCATCAGGAGAAAGAGCGTGGCGCCAAAGGCGTCCCCGGCGCGAAAGACCCCCAGATCGACGAAGCTTTTTACCGAAGCCATTACAGGGCCGACGAGCGGTATATAGAGAAGCTCGATGCTGGTCCGATCGAGGGAATTGCGCAGGCCACCGTCAATCGCCTTCAGTAACACCACTGTCCAAAAAGCAGCTATGATTCCGGTACCAATCGAGCCCAGCATCAAGCAAATGGGAAGGATCAACAATCCCACCCCTACGCCGAATCGCCTGATCAAGCGGCCTGTACCAAAGAGCTGCAAAGGTGCTGAGAAGATAAACATGGCGCCCAGTAGTGAACCGAAGAATTGGGCAATATCCCGTTCGGAGCCGACGTAGCGATTAGCCAGCGACCACTTATAGAGGAGATCGATCAGTGTCGTCGACACCCCGGTGATGAACACGACCGTCGCCAGATAGCGGAGGTGTTTTGACCGCAATATCTGACGCAGGCTCTTAAATGCTCCGTCTTGTTTCTGTTCGAAACGATCGTACGTGCGGCTGGCCGCGACTAGGGTGCTCTTGTTTCGGGTTTGCACAACCGAGAGGAGAACTACCGAGAGAGCCAGGAACACGCAAGTATGGAGCAAGAGAATTTCGTTGCCTTGATCTTGGGCGAGACCCGCGGTGTAGAAACCTCCGAAAGCGCCTCCAAGGATTCCCCCTCCGCCCATAATGGCGAAAAGTCGTTTAGCCTCTCGCGTCCCGTACAGGTCGTAACAGGTCACCCATCCCTGGATCGGCAGCAGAACAGTAAAGACACCGCCCCATGTATAAAAGAGAGGATAGATCCAGGGATCTCCCGATCTCACAAGGATATAAAAGAAGAACAGTGAAATAAGAAAGAAAGCCAAAGTGGCGAGGCCGAGGCGCAGTCGTTTTCCAGAACGCGTGAGAAAGCGATAAGCGAGTACAACCGGACCGGAAAGCGCGGCGATACCAACATAGAGAAGCGGCAAGCGCCAGTCGAAACCCAGCTTGGCCAAATAGAGCGAGCTCTGCAGCGATTTAATAATGCTCGTACAGGTCATCGCCAGAAAGAAGTACGAAGTCATCAACAGAACGGTTACGGCTTCTCGCTGACGAACTCCCAGAAACTCAAGAAGTTGCTTCAAGGGTTGATTGTCGTGAGTAGTGAGAAAAGGTTACAAAGATAAAGTCGGCTGCGTTACAGCACCGCATGTTAGAAATCCAATCTCCTTGTTGGAACGTCGAATCGTTTAAGCTCCGGACCGAAACACTGCCCAGCATCGGGTTGGCCCTCCTGTACCCCCGGCTATCTTGATCGGTGCCACCAGGAGCCAGGCACCTCGTTCTGGGACTTGATCCAGATGCGCTGCATTCTCTATATGGTACCCTCCACTACCATGAACGATGTGATGCACAGCAAAATCTTCCGATATCCCCGGATCGACGCTTAACGTGTCAATACCCAATCCGCTGATCTGTCGCTCTCTCACGAGCCATTCGGCGCTCTCTGTCGAAAAGCCCGGAAAATGAAGGGTCCCCTGCTCGTCGGCATTTTTGTAGGAATCAAAATCGCTCCACTTTTCGCCCCATCCAGTGAAGGCAAATACGACCGCCCTGGGAGGGATTGTGCCGTTCCTTTCTTCCCACGCTTGCAAATCTCCAATCGTCAATTGATAGTCGCTATTTTCAGAGGCCGCGGATCGGATATCGACAACCACCATGGGAGCGACCAGGTTCTGTAGCGGAATCTGATCGACCGATATCTGTCCTTCGACAAAATGATTCGGTGCGTCCAGGTGAGTTCCTAGATGCTCAGGCATGGAGAATGCACCGGACAAGACATTGTCTTTCTCAAGGGTGGCAATGGTTTCGTACGAGAATGGGGCGTAATCGTCGCCAGGCCAGTAAGGATTGGTTTCATCTAAAGCGTAAGTGAGATCGATGACCTGAACTTCACCGCGATGGATTGATTCAAGCGTAAGCATGGAGACCACTCGGCTTTCAATACCACCATCAGGGCCCGCAGGATCCGTACTGCAGGCGGAAAGAAGAATAGAGAGACTGGTCAGAAAGGTGAAAAACAGAAGACAGTACCGGGTTTGGATATTCATAAGCAAACTCCTGATGGAGCCGTCCAGCACCTCCGGCACCTTCTAGTCCCTCCCTGGGCGAGGCGGTGGATTTCAATGTCAGGCTTTTGCTCTTTTGAGTCATCCTGTGGCTCCATCCGCTGTTTCGACATAAGAATCCACCGGGACACAGGCACAGAAAAGATTCCGATCGCCATAGGCATCATCGACGCGACTGACAGTCGGCCAAAACTTGTGCTTACGTAGACGCGGTACCGGAAAGGCGGCCTTTTCGCGAGTATATGGGTGATCCCACTGATCTGAACAAACCATCTCAGCGGTGTGTGGAGCGTTCTTGAGGACGTTGTTCTCCGGGTCTGCAATTCCCTTTTCGACCTCGTCGATCTCTTCGCGGATCCGAATCATAGCTTCGCAGAATCGATCAAGTTCATCGCGGGATTCACTTTCAGTCGGTTCAATCATCATTGTCTCGACCACCGGCCATGAGACTGTAGGAGCATGGAAACCGTAATCCATCAGACGTTTCGCTATATCGGTCACCGAGATGCCTGTGGCTTTACGAAAACGGCGGCAGTCAAGGATACACTCGTGAGCGACCATTCCATTTTTTCCGCGATAGAGTATCGGATAATAGTTGTCCAGTCTTTTCGCGATGTAGTTGGCATTCAGGATAGCTACTTCGGTGGCGCGTCTCAGGTCAGAAGCACCCATAAGCTTCAAGTAGGCCCAGG
>DATGOF010000067.1:0-4004 GCA_035306285.1 Acidobacteriota bacterium
CGTTTGCTTGCATACAGCAATCAAATCGAGGACGCTGCTGCGGGTCATCATATTGCAGTAAAGTCCCACTACCGGAGGGTGGTTTTCCTGGACGAATCTCCTGAAATGCTCGCGGCTGGAAAATGTGGAATCAAAGACCTGAACCTGGAAACCCCGAGACTTTAGATAGGAGCTGATATAAAGGAGTCCCAGTGGAGGGTAAGGCTTCATGACCGCCTGTTCGTGCGAATCTTCCTGTAAAAAGTACCCATGAGAGAGGAGGAGATCCATTGTCAGCTAACATAGCACAGAAGCGTCAGCCTCCTTCGACTAGATTTCCAATCAGAAGCGTTGTGGCGCCACTCCCTCTCGCAAATACCTCAGACCCTGATATGCGTAGATTTCCCAGGGCCAATCAAAGTTGGACGTCTTGACTCGAAATCGCGACAGGGGACCGAAAAGCGTCTGGATCATTCTATGCTTAAGGGGATAGGGTTTTTCCCCGACGTTGACTTGGTGATATCCAAAGCGCAGGTACTGCCGGATGACTTGCAATCTGCGATGCTGCTTGTCGCTGAGCCAGGGCAAACGTGTCACGCGAGGATAAAAGTCACTCCATTCTTCAAGAGAAGACGGAGGAACAAAGCCTTTCTCAATTGCTACAGGCCACAAGGGAGAACCAGGATAGGGAGTAAAGATATTGGTGTAACAATCCGCACGGTTACTCGTTTTGTAGATTCGTCTAATCAAATCGACCGTCTCAAGCAGCTCTGACTCTCCTTCTTCGGGCAGTCCGAAAATGAATCCGAAACTTGCCCGAATGGCGGCTTCCGAACAGCGCTCAAGCGCCTTGAGGGTACGGTCGACTGTGGCCCTTTTCTCGATAGACCGCAAGACTCGGTCAGATCCCGATTCGGCGCCAAAGTGCACACGCACTAAACCAGAGCGCCGGTACAGTCGGGCCTGATCCCGCGTTAGCCGCGCCCAACAATCCACACGGTCCTGGATGTACCATTCGAAATTGAGGCCGCTGCGAATGAAGCCTTCTGCTATCTGGAGACACCGGTCTCTAAAGGCAAAGAAGATATCGTCAATAACGCCCAGTAGCCGGATTCCATGCATGCGCACCAGATAACTGACTTCGTCGACTACTTGTTCCACCGGCAGCAAGTCCAAGTTTCGTCCATACACTGAGGCGTTCGAACAGTAGCTGCAGTTGTAAGGGCATCCATGGCTGGAGCTGTACATCACCCAGCGTAAGCCGGTTCGCTTCTGATAGCGATTGTAATCGACCAGGTCATACCCGGGAAGACGGCTGGGAAGCTCCGCCACTCTTGGATACCGACGGGGAGGATTCCACACAATCTCTCCCTGATTCTTCCAGACAATTCCCTCGACCCCACTCAGAGATTGTTTCTCTCGAAAAGCTCGAGCCAACTCCAGCAAGGTCATCTCCCCCTGCTTGATTGCGACGATGTCCACGAAGGGCGCCAGCAAAGTCTGCTCGGGAAGAATCGATGGATGCCAACCACCCAGGACGATCGGCAAGCTGGGATAGCGTTCCTTGACTGCCTGGCCGATTGTGATCGTTCCCTTGATCATTGGCCCGGTGATGAGAGAAATGCCCAGACAGAGAGCATCTTCCGCCTGACGCAACACGGCTTCAACCGGATCCCGCTCCAACGTTTCATCAACGATCTCCACCTGAAAACCGTCTTGAAGCAAAGGTGCAGAAATCGAGATCAGGGAAAGTGGTGGGGATACCTCGGCACTTCCATATGAAGGGAAGAACAAAACTACTTTGCGTTTTCCGCCCATTGTCAAAACCCTATCGTTTCCGGCCGTTGATAGCTCGTCAAACGCTGGAGCAGTTTCAGCTCCAAGGGCAATTCGTAAATCCTCAGATGGTAGCGCCAGCCACTCAAGAGTCTGAGCAGCAGCCGATGGCTACGTGTGAGCCGAATGTCAGTGGTGGTCGGGTAGTAGGCATTCAGCACCCTTTCAAAATTACCGATACGCTGGCGAACGTTGCGATTGATCCATGGAAGACCCTCACTTCGACGAAGAACAAACTCCTGCCAGAAAGGGGAAAGCCACTCATCGAGCGTCGTCGGCCATTTCAAGCCGGCCTGCAAGGCCTCGTCGTGGAGTTCGCCGGCGAGGGGCACAGGAGTATAAAGGTACAGGATGATCTCGCAGGCCGGATTTACCTTCTTGAGGTTCCGAATAAACTCGACTGTTTCTTCGACTTCAGCCTCCGGTTCGGGGGGTGTGCCCAGTACGAACGAGAACTCCGGGATAATCCCAAAACGAGCAGCTTTCTCGGCAATCTCCAGCGTCTTTTCAGGCGAAGCCGTTCCTCCTTTGTTCATCCGCCAGAGGGTCGACCTTGAGCCGGATTCGGCACCCAGGAAGACCATTCTTAAACCGCTGGTCGCCATACTGCTCCACGTCTGATCGGAGAACATGAGCAGTGTGTCAATGCGTGCTTCTCCCCACCAGCTGATTTGGAGATCGCAGATTCGCTCAGAGAACTCGGCCACTCTTGCCTGATCGACGAAAAAATTGTTGTCGAAGAACTCTACTGCATCAAGGTTCCAGCGACAGACCAGAAAACGAGTTGCATCAGCGGTCCGTTCGGCAGACTGCGCTTTCCAGCGTCCCTTCACCATGTTGACGACTGCACAGAAATTACAGATAAAAGGGCATCCGTAGCTGGAATGATGGGAGAGTGTCCTCCCCATGAAAGTGCGACGAACATACCGTTCGACCGGCAAGCGATGATAAGGGAAATCAGGTAGACCCTCCGGATCGGGTACAGGAGCAAGCCCATTGTCAACGAGCTCACCGGAGCGAGTGGTCATGTAGCTCAAACCAGGGATCTCCTCGATCGACCCTTCCGCTCTTCGCGACGCGACCAGCTTCTTGAATGCATCTTCTCCGTGCCCCCGAATCACGTAATCTACCGGCCCTCCTGAGAGACAGACGTCAAAATGCTGGGTCGGAAAGTACCCGCCCCAGACAATCTTCAGATGGGGATATCTCGATTTGAGTTCGCGACACAGGGGCACCGCCTGAGCCAGTTGGGGCCCAGGCATCACAGTTACGGCCAGCAGATCCGCACCAGTCTCGCTGATAATTCGGTGAAGCGTCGTCGCAGGATCCTCTTCCAGATTCCCGTCAACAAAGCAGTACTCCTCCTCCCCTTCCAGACAAGCAGCCAAAGACAACAGAGATAATGGAAGTACGGGCTTACGAGCAGCCGAACTTCGCGGGTTGAAGAAAACAATCATGGGACGCCCCGGGTCAAAAGGAGCCGTTCATGAAATCAAGTGGGGCTATTATAGAGCATCTGACTCAAATTCTACCCGGTAGATTCGAAAGATCTCGAGAAGTTTTCTTTCTTCCGCTATTGGATCACACCGGAATCCCCTGGCGTGTAGCTTTTCCAGGAAAGACCTTTCCTCTCCCATTGAGGAAAGGACGAGAAGAGCAGAACCGCCTGGAACCAAATGCTCCCTTAGTGAATCAGCAAAGCGAGCGTCGATATCCTGGGATCGAAAAGCACGTTCTAGCGGCGTCTGTGGATCTCCTCTGAAGTACGGCGGATTAAAGAGGACCAGATCAAATCGTTCTCCGTCGAGACCTGAAAAGAGATCGCCCTGACGAATCTCTACGCAATGTTCGGCTTGATTAAGCCAAACATTGATCTGGGCACAGCGCACGGCTGCCTGTTCAATGTCTACGGCAACTACTCTTCTGGCCTGGAGCGAAGCGAAGACTGCAGCAATTCCGCACCCTGTTCCGAGGTCGAGCACTCGAGCTTCTGGCAAAATCGGTTCACGACGCAGGTGTCGGGCGAGGAATTCTCCAGTGAAAAAGAGACAGGGATTGAAAACTCCCGGCATTATGAGAAAAGGGAAACCGTCCACTTCCACCACAGCAGGACGCTGAAGTCGGTGCGAGTAAAAGAACTTGAAATACCACCGGAGCAGGGTTCGCCAGATCCGTCTCACCGCCACGCC
>DATGOF010000068.1:0-3713 GCA_035306285.1 Acidobacteriota bacterium
GGTTCTCGAGGACCGGCAGGCCGCGCAATGCCGGGCTGAGAAATCGGATACGCCGGTCATCAGGAGTTCGGAAACCAGGGATCAGGTCACCCACCATTACTCGAGTTGCCGTACCCGAAAAGCAGTTGTCGAGAATAACGGTGAGACGTACCCCTTTCTTCAACCCGTCGAACATTTTCCGAAGCTCATCATCGACTATGTGATTCTGATCAATGTCGTAGGGACAGAGGATCTCGTCGTATTTTTCTTCGTCTCCACTCTTATCCGCCACATAAGAGCCATGTGACGAATTGGTGAAAACCAGATGGTCACCGGGTGACGCTCCGGCAAGCAGGTCTTTCAGAGCCTTTAACATATTCTTTCGCGTCGCTTCGGAGTCGAGAAGCAACTTCACGTCCGACGATGGAAAATCGAAGTGATCAACCAACAGCGTTGCCCACGCCCGGGCGTCATTGACACAGCCGTTCAGGTCATTCCCATCGTAAGGATAATCATTGATACCTACACAAAGAGCTTTGCGCCGCCCCGTCGATGCCTGATCATCTCTACCCATGTTGATTTCTCCTCAGTTCTGCCCATCTTTTCCAGACGGGATAGTCTATTGACAAATACTCCTCAACTCCCCTACGGAGTCTGTCCTTTCATCAGGTGGGAAAGGTTCAATCAAGATGAACAGCCCGTAATCCCCTCGGTTGGCTGGCGGCTGTCATGAGGGCAGCTTCTCACCCGCCGGATCGCAAGAGCTGAGCCTGTTGAACTGATGACAATGGCAGACGAGTATTAGTTTAGACCGGCTGTGGAACCTGTCAACTGCAGAAATAGGGGTGGAACGCAGAGTTCCGCGCTTTCCGGTGGATTAGTGAAGCCTCCTTGCAAGTTCTTGGTGGACGGAGAGCTAGGAGAAATCTGGAACACGATCAGGAAAGCCACCAAGGGCAGGTAAGGAATAGTCCGGCAAAAATCCTCTGTGTCGTCTGTGCCTCTGTGGTTAAAATTCGGCCGCTTTCTTGTACACTCACAATCAGGCCGTCTCACCCGCCTGGCGATAGGCCTGGTGATACTCCTGGAGGCTCTTGACGCTGATCTCTTCCCGCTGCAATGCCCGAATGGCACTCACCGCAGCGGCTGCAGCTGAAAGAGTGGTGATACATGGAGTCCCGTACTGGGTCGCGGCTCGACGAATAGCCTTCTCGTCAAAGAATGATTCGCGGCCCAACGGAGTGTTGACGATTAGATCAATCTTATTGCTCTTGATCAAATCGACGACATTAGGTCGGCCCTCATTCACCTTGTATACGGTCTCCACTTGCAGACCAGCCTCGGTTAGAGTTGCCGCCGTCCCCCTTGTCGCTACAATTTGAAAGCCGAGTTCCTGAAAGTCGCGGGCGATCCGCGCTATGTAGCGCTTATCCCTCTGATTCACACTAATAAAAACAACGCCCGTCCGCGGCAGGTTGATACCTGCTCCGAGCGTCGCTTTGGCGTAAGCATAACCGAAACTGTCGGCAACTCCCATGACTTCGCCAGTGGACTTCATTTCGGGCCCCAGAATAGTGTCGACTCCGGGGAACTTATTGAAGGGAAAAACAGGGCTCTTTATGAAACAGGAACCCACCGTAAGGTCCTCGGTCAGGCTCAGCTCATCAAGGGTTTTGCCGATCATCAACTGTGACGCGACCTTGGCCAGGGGGACGCCGGTTGCCTTGCTGACAAACGGTACAGTCCGACTGGCACGCGGGTTGACCTCCAGCACGTATACCTCGTTCCCTACCACCGCAAACTGGACGTTCATCAAACCGACTACCTGCAGACGTTCGCCCAGCCTTCGTGTATACCGCCTCATTGTCTCCAGGTGATGCTCCTCGATGGCGATTGGCGGAAGTACCGACGTGCTGTCGCCGGAATGGATACCGGCTTCTTCGATGTGCTCCATGATCCCCCCGATGATCACTCTTCGTCCATCAGCGAGGGCGTCCACATCATATTCGCGAGCATCCTCGAGAAACTTATCGATCAGGACAGGATACTCAGGAGACACTTCAACGGCACTATCCATATAGTGCTGGAGTGACGACTCATCGTAAATAATGGCCATCGCACGGCCCCCCAGGACATAGGACGGCCGTACCAGTACTGGATAACCGATGTTGGCCGCGACCTCCCTGGCTTCTTCAAACGACATGGCTGTCCCATGGTCCGGCTGGGCAATCCCGAGTTCCTCGAGTAGCACTCCAAAGCGCTTGCGGTCTTCTGCCAGGTCGATCGATTCGGGCGAAGTACCGATAATGGGGACACCAGCGGCGTAAAGTTTGGTGGCCAGCTTAAGTGGTGTCTGGCCTCCGAACTGAACAATCACCCCCTGCGGCTTCTCTTTTTCGACAATCGCCATCACATCTTCGAAGGTCAGCGGTTCGAAGTAAAGCCGATCCGACGTGTCGTAGTCGGTAGAGACGGTCTCTGGATTGCAATTAACCATGATCGTTTCGAAGCCGGCGTCTCGCAAAGCGAAAGATGCATGGCAACAGCAGTAGTCAAATTCAATCCCCTGTCCTATTCGGTTGGGTCCACTGCCCAGGATGATGATTTTCTTCCGGTCATCCGGATCTGCCTCATCTTCCGTCTCGTAAGTGGAGTAGAGGTAGGGAGTATAGGATTCAAATTCGGCGGCACAGGTATCAACACGTTTGAATACCGGAAGTATCCCATGTTCCTTTCGCATGTTCCAGATATCGACCTCTGTTAACTCACGCTCCCTGGAAAAGATCTGCGCCAGTTGCTGGTCTGAAAGTCCTTCCCTTTTCACACGGAGCAGCGTACCGACATCGGGTCTATCATCCGCCGGGTCTTCCAGCTCTTGTTCCAGCTCGATGATCCGCCTCACCTGTTCAAGAAACCACGGGTCTATACGCGTGAGCTCATATATTTCCGGATTACTGCACCCTGACCGCATTGCAAGCCGAATGTAATGAAGGCGGTGCGGGTTAGGTTGAATCAAATTTTCCCGAATTCGATTTGGATCGACCGACTCACTGGCAAGCGTCTTTCCGGTCTCCAGGGATCGTAGTCCCTTCTGAAGGGCTTCCCGGAATGTGCGTCCGATCGCCATCACTTCTCCGACCGACTTCATCTGAGTACCAAGAAGAGGCTCTGCCTCTGGGAATTTCTCAAAAGTCCATTTCGGGATCTTGACCACTACGTAGTCCAGGGTCGGTTCAAAGCAGGCGGGAGTCTTCAGAGTAATGTCGTTAGGCAGTTCGTCCAGCGTGTAACCGACAGCGAGTTTGGCGGCAATCTTGGCGATCGGAAATCCGGTGGCCTTGGAAGCGAGGGCCGAACTGCGACTGACCCGCGGATTCATTTCGATGACAACCATCTTTCCGTTTTCCGGGTGGATAGCGAACTGGATATTTGATCCTCCCGTCTCGACGCCCACTCGCCGAATGATCTTGATCGCGGCGTTTCTCATCTCCTGATATTCCTTATCAGTGAGAGTCTGAGCCGGTGCGACCGTGATTGAGTCTCCAGTGTGAACTCCCATCGGATCGAAGTTCTCGATCGAGCAGATCACGACAACGTTGTCGTTCAGGTCACGCATGACCTCGAGTTCGAATTCCTTCCAGCCAATAATGGACTCTTCCACCAGAATTTCATGGATAGGAGAAAGCTGTAGCCCGCGGCTGGCAATTTCTTCGAACTCCTCGTTGTTGAATGCA
>DATGOF010000069.1:0-5306 GCA_035306285.1 Acidobacteriota bacterium
GAAGAGCGAGAAGCTGAAATTGGAAATGAAGCACTTTCTCTCGACGCTCATACTCGAAGAAGCGGAAGAACGGCTCACTAACTGGGATGCAGCACTGAAGGAAAATCTGGACCAAGCCCAGATTCACTCGCTTTTAAAGCAGCAAGCTTATCAGCTTTTGCCGTGGCAAGAGGGGTTAAAACAGATCAACTACCGGAGATTTTTCAACATTGCAGAGCTGGTAGCCCTGAGAGTCGAGAATCCCGCGGTATTCGAAGCTACTCATGAGCTTGTGTTCAGATTGATTGACGAAGGCAAGGTAACCGGGTTGCGGGTGGATCACATCGACGGCCTCTTCGATCCCAAGGCATATCTTGAGAAGTTACGAGCCCGCTCAGGAAAAGTATATGTAGTGGTCGAAAAGATACTTCTGGGAGAAGAAAAGTTGCCTCTCGACTGGCCGGTGGAAGGCACCACCGGATACGAGTTTCTCAATGAGGTCAACGGAATATTTGTTGACCCCGCCGGATTGACGGCTTTGAAAAGGCGCTACCGGCGTCACTTTGTCGATGAAGGAGATTCTTTCAAGACAGTAGCCTACGAGAAGAAACGAAAGATTATTAATCGTCTTTTTAAGGCAGAGCTTAAGCGGCTCGAGACAGCGCTGCGAGAGCTGGCCGCCGAACAGGAGGCACCGCCTTTTCCATCGGGAGAGACGACCCGGGCCATTCAAGAAGTCACGGCAGCACTTCCGGTGTACAGAACCTATATCAACAGCTTCTCGGTCTCGACGATTGACCGCCAGTATATTAAGAGCGCCGTCGATGAGGCGCGTCGTCGAGGTCAATCCCGTGTGGACGTCTTGGACTTTCTTGAAGCGGTCCTGCTGCTGAATTTCCCTCCGCAAACGGACCTCTCTCAAAAGAAGAAATGGCTGCACTTTGTTATGAAATGGCAACAATTTACAGGTCCGGTCGCGGCTAAAGGGGTGGAAGATACAGCTCTATACGTGTATAACCCGCTCGCCTCCTTGAACGAAGTCGGCGGTGAACCCGACATAGCCGTATCCCTCAAAGAATTCCACGCATTGAACGAGATTAGAGCGAAATCGTGGCCTCGCGGACTGAATGCCTCTACGACTCACGATACCAAGAGAAGTGAGGATGTTCGGGCACGGCTCAACGTCCTATCGGAATTGGCGGATGAATGGCAGGCAGCATGGCAGGACTGGCATTCGATGAATCGTTCTTTTCGATGTCGAGTCAAAGGGAAAGCAGTCCCTGAGCGGAACATGGAACTGCTGCTGTACACATCACTCCTGGGAGCCTGGCCGCTGTCAGAAAAGGAGGAAGAGACTTTCCAGGAAAGGATCGAGGAATTCATGATCAAAGCGGCTCGTGAAGGAAAGATATTCACGAGCTGGACGACACCGGATCTGGAATACGAAGAAGCCTTGTTGCAGTTTGTCCGCAACCTTTTTGCTTCTGCAGAGTTTCTCCAGAAGCTGAAGGCTTTCCAAGGAAATCTTGCATTCTATGGGATGCTCAATAGTCTCTCCCAACTCGTACTGAAGATCACCTGTCCCGGCATTCCTGATTTTTATCAGGGTACAGAACTATGGAACCTGAGCCTAGTTGATCCCGACAACCGGCGCCCGGTAGATTTCCGTCGGTGCCGACAGATTCTCCGCGAAGTGCTTGAGAGAGGCCGGACAGATCAACTGGATTTGGCCAGAGAATGGTTGAACAATTGGAGAGATGGACGAATAAAATTATTGCTTACCTATATCTGTCTGTCCTACCGGAAACGAGAGCCAGCACTCTTTCTGGGGGGATACGAACCGCTGCAGGCCGAAGGTGAGCACCAGGAGTCGATATGTGCCTTCTTGCGCAGGACAGAAGACAAGAGCCTCATCGTGATCGCTCCACGGTGGTGGACTCGAATTTTGTCACCAGGCCAGCTCACTTTTCCTGAAGGATGCTGGAAGGACACGAGAATACACCTCCTCGAGGATCTTCCCTCACGATGGAAGAATGTGCTCACCTGTGGAGAGCTCGAGCGAGAAGCCGTCGACAGTGGATCACTGATCGTAGACCGAGTCCTGCGGGAGCTTCCGGTTGCTCTTCTGGAGGGCTGAAGTCAGCTGGACTACAATCTGGGTTACGAAAAAGACGTAACTGGCTTGCAGTGGACAAGTTGGACATCATGCAATACCGTGGCCCTAAACTAGAAAATTGACTAATAGAAGGAAACGTTATGGCAGCAACCGATACCATTATGTACTCGATCAATCCCGCCACTGGCGAAGAAATTGGGCGCTACGACGCGCATACCGGTGCTATCCTCCAGGATATTCTCAGCCAGGCGACAAGCGCTCAGAAGGTCTGGAGCCAGAAGAGCTTCGAGAACCGCTCCAGAGTATTTCAACGACTGGCTGCCGTGCTTCGTCAACAAAAGGGCAAACTCGCTCAGCTGATTACATCTGAGATGGGAAAGCCCATTCGACAGGCTGAGGCAGAAATCGACAAATGCGCCTGGTTGTGTGATTTTTATGCAGAAAATGCAGAAGGCTATCTGAAAACGGAAGAACGTCCTTCCGACGCCTCGCGATCTTACGTTCAGTTCCTCCCCCTGGGTGTCATTCTCGCCATCATGCCCTGGAACTATCCTTTTTGGCAGGTACTGCGATTTGCCGTTCCGGCGTTGATGGCCGGAAATGGTGCCTTGTTGAAACATGCTCCTAATGTGACCGGCTGCGCACTCGAGCTGGAGAAACTGCTTCACGAATGTGACCTCGAACCAGGATGTTTCCGCACCATCATTGCGAGCCATGACCAGATTCCTGCTCTGATTGAGGACCCGCGAGTCAGAGGGGTTACCCTCACAGGAAGCGTGCGGGCCGGGCGAGCCATCGCGTCACAGGCAGGCAAGTCAATTAAGAAGACAGTGCTTGAGCTGGGAGGATCAGATCCCTTTATCGTGCTGGACGATGCCCCTCTCGACCAGGCAGTGAAAACCGCAGTGAAGGCAAGGTTCCAGAACTCCGGTCAGAGCTGTATCGCTGCCAAGAGGCTATTGATATCGAGTAAAGTTTTCGCTGATTTCCGCGATCGTTTCGTCGAGGAGGTTAAGAAGCTCAAAGTTCAGGATCCACTTGATCCGTCTACCGACGTCGGTCCATTGGCTCGCGAAGACCTGCGAGAGGCAATCAAACGGCAGGTCGACTCTTCACTCTGCAGAGGCGCCCGTGCGCTGGTCGGCGGGGCGCCATTGGAAGGCCGGGGATTTTTTTATCAACCCACGGTTCTCGTAAATGCAACCGAGGAGATGACCGTCTGTCGTGAAGAAGTGTTTGGACCGGTGGCTACGCTCATAGAAGTAGAAAGTGAAAGAAAGGCAATCGAAGTAGCGAACCGGACGCAATTCGGTCTGGGGAGTACCATCTGGACGAGCGACCCTGAACGTGGCGAGCGTCTTTCCCGGGAAATTGAGGCTGGTCAAGTGTTTATCAATGGAATGGTGGCATCGGATCCTCGACTCCCCTTCGGAGGCATCAAAGAATCGGGTTACGGCAGAGAGTTGGCCGGCGAAGGGATCCGCGAATTCGTCAACATACAGACGGTCTGGATCGGTACATGAGTCGGAGGGGCTTCAACCTTCGACTGGAGATGTACTCCGACAACGACTACCACAAATATTTTCTGCCGGAGGCAATAAGAAGCTGTCCCAGGATTAGGGGAATGAAGCTCATGACAATGACAAGGATCCACCCGTCAAATCCCAGAATTTCTAGCGACAGAACATTGGCAAGAACAGGAACGAACACTGCCATTAAGAGCAGCAGAATGCAAAGGACAATGGCGCCCCAGACAAAGGGATTTTGGACGACGTCGTTGCGAATAAATCGAGAGTTCGAATCGCGCATGTTAAATACATGCCAGAGCTGTGCCAGGGACAGCGTCAGGAAAGAAACCGTAACGGCCTCCGCCACAGTATAGTCGTGATAGTTCAGTGCCAGGGCGAACGCCCCCAGGACACTGATGGTAATGAGTAGCCCGTAAATGGCAATGCCCCGCCAGTGTCGGTTAGTCAATATCGATTCGGAAGGATCGCGGGGTGGTCGATTCATAATCGAAGGGTCTCCCTTGCCGACCCCGAGAGCGAGAGCAGGAAAGACGTCTGTCACCACGTTCAAGAACAGAATTTGTAGAGGGGTCAGTGGAAGGGGTGCTCTCACGATCGACGCCAACGAGATGATCAACACTTCACTGATATTGCAGGAGAGCAGAAAAAGTACAAACTTCCGGATGTTCTCAAAAATGATGCGCCCTTCTTGGACAGCCACGACAATCGTCGAGAAGGCATCGTCCTGAAGAACCATGTCGGCTGTCTGTTGTGCCACCTGGGTTCCCCGCTGACCCATGGCTACGCCGATATCTGCTTTTTTTAACGCCGGAGCGTCGTTGACACCGTCCCCGGTCATTGCCACCACACTCCCGTTCTTCTGGTGCAGTGCAATTAAGTCTAACTTCTGCCTCGGGCTCACACGGGCAAAAATCTGCGCAGACAGCAACTTCTCCTTTTCCATAGAAGTCATTTCTTCAGGGGGCTTCAGATCTTTCCCCTCAATGACCAGAGCTTCGTCATTCTCCACGACTCCGACCTGCACTGCGATGCTTCGAGCAGTTTTCGGCTGGTCGCCCGTGACCATTATGACCCGTATCCCCGCCTCCTGACACAATTGGATTGACTGCTTTACGTCGCTTCTCGGGGGATCCTCCATCGCCACGAGCCCCAGGAATACGAGGTCCTGGTACGGGTTCTCATCCTTGTTCGACACGATCTTGCGAGCAAGCGCCAGCACACGCAGTCCTTTCGCGGCCAGCTCATCATTCTGCTTCAGCCACGCAGACCGTTCTTCTTCCTGAATTGGCAGTTCTTCTCCATCCCTGGCAAGAAACCTGCAGTGGTCCAGAACCGATTCGGCCGCCCCTTTGACGCAGACCAGGAAGTTGTCACTATGTGAGTGGAAGGTTGCCATCATCTTCGTTTCAGAATCGAAAGCTTCCTCGCGAACTTCGGGGAGCCTTTCCAGCAGTGATTCCCGTTCTATTCCGGCTTTCGCGCCAGCCACCAGCAGAGCCACTTCCAGCGGATCTCCGGAGGCCTGGACCCCTCCCTCGTCGGAACGATACAGGTGGGCGTTGTTACAAAGAACTCCGCACTCTAAAAGCCCCTTTAACGTCTCGCAATTGGTGGGATCAATGGGTTGGCCGTTCTGCATGAATTGCCCTTCCAGAGCCAATCCTTTGCCCGTGAGATCATAA
>DATGOF010000070.1:0-6140 GCA_035306285.1 Acidobacteriota bacterium
CCCACGGTTCGTTCTCAGGGATATCGGTGTCCATTAGGTATATCGGAACTCTACCAACCTGGACTTTCCAGACGGCTACATAAATTTCCTTTTCGCCCACCGGTACAGGAACAAGAAACCGGGATCCGTCATCGCAGAGCACCGGCAGCAGGGGGGCAAAAGCGGTGTTCATTCGTTCATAAATGGCCTGCTGGCTGCCGTCAGCTTCTATCCACTGGCGGAAATACCCTTCGGGATAGAGGGCTCCTACTGCTACAAAAGGCAAACCCAGATCGCTTGCCTCTTTGCAGGTATCTCCCGCCAGTAAGCCTAATCCTCCCGAATAAATTGGCAGCGAAGTATCGACCGCAAACTCCGCGCAGAGATAGGCGATCTGTTGCTGCTGAACGTCCCTTATTGTCTGGGAAGACCAGGTGTTATTAGACGACATATAGTCATCAAACCGGTCGATGACGTGGTCATAAAGGTCTAGAAATTCCGGATCCTGGACTGCTCGGTCGAAAGCCTCCCGAGATAACTCCGCCAGCATCTGAACCGGATTATGGTGAGTCCGTCGCCACAGCGAGAGATCGAGACTCCGAAACAGGTTACGGCCGTCGATGTTCCAACTCCACCAGAGGTTGTACGCAAATTCTCCCAATCTCGACAGCCTTTCGGGGAGATTTGGAAAATCGGCAAATTCAACTTTCATATTTCCTCTTAATTCACTGAAGCAACAGCCTTGACGGCAGTCACCCGGACCAAAGCTGTCAAGCAGCCGAGTCAATCTCCGATGTGATGATCACGTTTGCGGGGGGTCGCCAGCTTCCAATCTTGCAATGAAAAACTCAGAAGTTCCTATTGGAACGGGTCACAGGAGGTCTTCAGTCCAGGTCCCAGGGTCGAGGTGGTGGCTCATCGAGCTCATCCTTCGACTTAAGAGCTTCTTTGAATTTCTCTTCCAGGCTACTTTGACGCTTCTTCTCGTCAAGAAAGACTTTCTGGAACATCTCGTCGCTTTTTTCTTTGCGTGCCTGCTCTCGTGCAAAGGCTTCTTCCAGGGAAAGGCTTTCTTTCTTGCGGCCGCTTTGCAGGACCAATCCGGTTTGAGAGTCCACCAGAAGTGTAGCCTGGCAGCAAGGACATACAACCTCAACCCTCTTACCTTCGGACATGCGACATATTGTAACAATTGAACGAGGGCTGACACAAAATGAACTGGGTAGTCGAACTGCAAAAGTCAGGAAGTAGCCTTCCGAGACTCTTCAGGGGAAGATGCCCAGCTTTCGATAGGATAGGGCGATCTTCTTTATCGCCACCAGATAGGCGGCTGTTCTCATTTGCTTAACCTTCCTGTGTCGCTTAAAGACATCTCGAATCTGCTCGTAGGCATTGGCCATCGTTTGCTCCAACCCGGATCGGACCAGATCAGCCTCGTTCGCTCCGTGAATCAGGATGCGTCGGGCATGCTCCGGCATCTTCGTACCGAGTTCTTTTTCCAGGTAGCCAACGAGGCTTCTTCCCCTGAGTTCATCGAGACGATACTGCATCCGACCAAACCGCATATGAGCCAGATTCTTTCCCCATTCAAAATATGAAACGGTCACACCTCCGGCATTGAGAAAGATGTCAGGGATAACCAGTACCCCTTTCTCGGTCAGAATCGCTTCTGCTTGTGGTGTGGTGGGCCCATTGGCTGCTTCGGCTACGATACGCGCTTTGATTTGACGGGCGTTGTCAAGAGTTATCTGATTTTCCAGGGCAGCTGGAATCAGCACATCACAATCAATTGTGAGTGCGGCTTTGGGGTCATCCAGGGTGGTGGCTCCCGGAAAATTGCGAATTGATCCGCTTCGGTCCCTGTGGCGCTTTAGCTTTGCAATGTCCAGGCCTTCCGAACTAAATACAGTACCGTCCCATTCCGCCACCGACACAATTCGGCAGTCGTGTTCCTCCTGCAGAATCCGGGCGCAGTGATAACCGACGTTCCCGAAGCCTTGGATGGAAATTCTCGTCCCTGCGAGGGCATGATTCAGCCCAAGTGCCTTAATATCCTCGGGATGTTCGAAGACTTGCTTGAGGCCATAGGCCACTCCTCGTCCTGTTGCCTCGCGTCTGCGGGCGATTCCTCCCTGAGAAACCGGTTTACCGGTTACGCAAGCAGCGTTGTCAATCCCTCCGGGGTGGAAGGCATCATAAGTGTCAAAGACCCAGGCCATCTCTCGTTCGCTGGTTCCCATGTCAGGTGCTGGAACATTGACGCCTGGGCCAATGGCGTTCTTACGAATCAGTTCCGCCGTGTAGCGGCGCGTAATACGTTCGAGTTCTTGTTCTGAAAAGCTTCTGGGATTTAGACAGACACCCCCCTTCGATCCTCCGAAAGGAACATCGACGATGGCGCATTTGTAGGTCATGAGCCCGGCTAGGGCAGTGATCTCGTCCTGTGTAACCAGTTCGCTGAATCGAATCCCGCCCTTTAGCGGTTTGCGATGATGGGAATGTTCGGCTAGCCATCCTCTAAAATAGGTGTAGCGATTCCCGAATTTCACCGGGAAGTTCACCAGCAGGACGTTGTTACATTCCTTGATCTGATCGAGCAGCCCTCTAGGTTCCTTTAGAAACCTTGCCGCTTCTTCAAACTGATAGGAAACTATTGTATTGAGATTGAGGTCTTCAGTAACTTTCTTGGGCATGCTGCGATTCTACTATAATGATTCCACTGAATCTTTTTGTGTCCGAGGGGTGCCGGGAACCAAGAGTAATGCCTGATAAAGAGTTGAGTGCGGTCGAAGCGGTCGATCAGCCCCAGCACAGTCGATTCGGTCGAATCAAAGTCCAGCGGGTCCTTCATGTCTGCAGCCAGAGCCTCGACCGGACCTTTCCGATCGATTTGAATTATCCGATTCGTGGTCGGGTTCGAATCGTAACCGATACCCTGTTGTACCTGTTTGGACGGGACGGTACGATTCTTATCTCTTCGATTGCTTTCAGCTTCTTCTTCTCCGTCTTCCCGATCATCGTCCTGCTGCTGACTGCCGCCAGCTATCTGGGCTTGCCTGAGCTCCGCGACTCGATTTTTCAAGCATTGTCGAATTTTTTCCCCATTGCCCAGGACTTTATTATCAAGAACCTGGATATTTACACGCGCGAGGCAGGCCAGATGCAGGTCGTGTCGCTCCTACTGATCGCGTGGTCGGGATCCACCCTGTTCTTTGCTCTAGAAGCCGGACTCGATTCGGCCTATCGAATTCGCGAATACCGAAATTTTGTTTTCAGCCAGGCACTGGGCACGGGCTTGACCATAGTATCGGGTGTTTTCGTACTCCTGACTATTCTCCTACTGGGAACCGTCGAGGGGTACCTGCGGGTCACCGACAGTCTGGCAGAAACGACGATTGGTCTTGCGGTTTCCTATGGACTCGCGCTGATACTCTTCTTCACAATTTATTACTACCTTCCCAATCGACCAAGGAAGTTGACCCGAGTTCTTGTGGAGACGAATTTCTCGGTCATTTGCTGGCTGATTATTAACGGTGTTTTTCAGCGCTACGCCAGTTCCTGGTCGCTACAGGAGATCTACGGCCCCTTCTACGTCTCTATGACCCTCCTTCTCTGGGCTTACGCGTCTGGCTGTGTTCTGTTGGGAACGGCCAGACTTTCTGCCGATGGCTTCTTTGGTAGCCAGTCTCCGAGACTCTGACGTTTCTTCGCTTCATAAGATACTACTGAGCGGTGTGCTCGAGTCGGACGAGTTGTTCCTGAATCTCCGGTGTTTCCAGCAACTCGGATGCGGTGAAGAGTGCAGTGAAAGGATAATTCTTAAGAGTATCAGCGCCACCCTGTTGTCGATCCACCAAACAGAACACGGCGACCACCTTCATTCCCGCTTGTTCGGATCGCTCGATCGCTTTCAAAGTCGAAGTGCCGGTTGTGCAGACATCATCCACGATGATGACTCGCATCCCTGGGCGAGGCTCTATCCCCTCAATAAATTGCTGAGTCCCGTGTTGCTTCGCCTCCTTCCGGACAATGAAAGCGGCAATGGGCGAAAAGCTGGAGCGTTCTGCGAAACTAATGGCAGCTACTGCCGAGACGATTGGGTCGGCTCCGAGGGTGAGACCGCCGATTGCCTCGGCCCCGATCCTTTGCTTCTTGATCTCCTGCAGCATCAGCCGAGCAGTTAAGTAGGACCCCTCTGGATCGAGTGTTGTCGGCTTGCTGTCGAAGTAATAATTGCTGGTCTTGCCTGAAACCAGTTTAAATTGGCCCAGTTTCAAAGACCTGGCCCTCAAGATTTCCAGAAGACGTTGTCGTTCAGAGGACATTCGTTCTTTCTCACTCCCTATCGTCTATCCCGATTGTTCAACATTTCACCGCTGAGTTAACGGTCTCTTCGAGGACTCGGCCACTGGTATTGAGAGGAGTCAGTTGCTACGGTAGTTAGTGAATTGCATATCGATCCCGAAATCCTTCTCGCGAAGGGCGCGAATGACCTCCTGCAGTGTGTCTCTATCCCTTCCGGAGACCCTCACTATGTCTCCCTGGATTGCAGCCTGCAACTTCAGCCGCGTGTCTTTGATAGACTTAACGATCTCTTTTGCCTTTTCAGTTGGTATTCCCTGTTGAATTGCCGCAATCTGCCGAACGGTGCCTCCGGCCGCATTCTCCACCTTCCCATAGGAGATTGCTTTCAGGGAAACACCACGCTTTATCAGCTTCTGCTCCAGAATATCTCTTAAGCTGTTCAGTTTGTACTCGTCATCAGACACCAAGATCAGGTTCGTCTCCTCGAGACGAACATCACTCTTGCTTCCCTTGAAGTCAAATCGCTGACGAACTTCTTTTAGAGTCTGGTTGACTGCATTCGACACTTCGTTGAGGTCGGTGCGAGACACGATATCGAAGGAATTAGTTTTTGCCATCTTCGATTGCCTCCTGGTTTCTTAGATGCACGTGTTGTCGGGGGGCAGGGTAACATATTTCTGGGGTGGCCATGTCGAAACGGTGGCCGTTGGTGACTCTCCAGGCCATTTGTTAATATTGGCTGAATGAAATACCGCATTTTGGGCAGAACAGGCTATCGAGTATCAGAGATTGGATTTGGTGCGTGGGGAATCGGGAAGGTGATGTGGAAAGGAGCCCAAGATAGCGAATCGCTGAAGGCGTTACACACTGCCGTCGATGAAGGGGTAAATTTCATCGATACGGCTCTGGTATACGGTAACGGTCATAGCGAAAAGCTGGTCGGTCAACTGCTCCGGGAGAGAGAAGAGCGAATTTACGTCGCGACCAAGATCCCTCCGCGAAACCAAATATGGCCGGCACGGGGGTCCCTGGAGGAAGCCTTTCCCTCCGATTACATTCGAAGTTGCACTGAACGATCACTCCAGAACCTCGCTATCGATCAGATCGATTTAATCCAGCTACACGTGTGGTCTCCAGAGTGGTTGTCCGATGATAGTTGGTACGAATGTCTTTGTGAGTTGAAGGAAGAAGGCAAGATCGCTTTCTTTGGTATTTCCGTTAATGATCACGAGCCAAACTCGGCAATAGATTTGGTGCGCTCCGGAAAGGTAGACACCGTACAGGTTATCTACAACATTTTCGACCAATCTCCTGAAGATCAGTTGTTCCCGGCTTGCCAGGAGGCCGGTGTCGGAGTCATTGTCCGAGTTCCCTTTGACGAGGGTTCGCTAACGGGCCAGATTACTCCCGAAACGACTTTTCCTTCTGGTGATTGGAGAAATTTGTACTTTAAGGGAGACCGAAAACGCGAAGTCTTTGAACGCGTCAAGCGATTAGAGACGCTTCTCGACGACTCTGTCAGAACTCTCCCTGAGCTGGCTTTACGGTTCTGCCTCTCCGCTGAGGCCGTCAGCACCGTGATTCCGGGAATGAGATCAGTTTCCCACGTAAAAGAAAATACGTCCGTTTCGGATAAAGGAAAATTGCCAGAGGGGCTAACTAGCAAGCTTCGCGACCACCGCTGGATTCGGAATTTCTATCCACAACCCTGAGGTCCTCGATTCCGACTCTCGTTCTCCCTGTGTCAGGCTGAATCTCTCTCGTATCGGTCGCATCTGAGATACTAGTACTGTAATAAAGATTGATCTTTCGAAGCGACATTTCGACACTGAATAGGATTAAGGGATACCAAAATG
>DATGOF010000071.1:0-3865 GCA_035306285.1 Acidobacteriota bacterium
CGTCGGAAAGTTCGACAGATCCGGTGAGAAAGATGGGACGGTTATAAAGCTCCTCCTGCTGCGGCTGTTGCTGCCTCCAACCCGGCTCCTGCCGTCCCCTGTCCCGGTCAGAACCCCGATCCTGACCCGGTGGCGGCTGCTGGGGTGACTTGTCCTCCTGCTGCTGAGCTAACAGAGGTTGAAAAAGAAACGCCAAGACAAACACTAGAATTGCTGCCTGTAGCTTCATGGCTTTTTCCTCGCCTTTGGTGAGAAGATTTCTCCAGTCTACCAGACGGGCCATCCCGGCAAAACCAAAATCACAAGTGAAAGGGGCGGCAGGGGCGCCCGAATTTTTCGAATATAATTCGATATTGCAGCCAATTTGGATGATACCGGAGGGAGTAAGTCAAGTGCTGAATCGACCCCAGCCAAGGGCCTCTACCGTATGGATTGTCAGGCATGGAAACCGGAAGGACTTCGAGGATCCGGAGTGGCACCGCACTGCAGTTCGTCCCTATGATCCTCCCCTGTCTGAAGAGGGCAGGAGACAGGCTCGGGAAACCGGGCGAAGGTTAGTTCGGGAGAATATCACCCATATCTGGTCATCGCCCTTTCTTCGGTGTGTGGAAACGGCACAGTTAATTGCGGACGAAATGAATGGAAGCTTTAAACTGGAGGAAGGATTATCAGAGTGGCTCAATCCCGAGTGGTTCTCCTACCGACCCGATACCAGAGATCCCGAATGGTTGCAGAGGCGATATTCCCGCCTCGATACAGGCTATGAATCAGCCGTGCGCGCTACCTTTCCCGAAACTCGAAGTCAGATGCTCGAACGTGTCGGAAGGGCCGTAGACCGCTTGGTCAACCTGGAGCATGGAAACATCCTACTGGTCGGTCACGGTGCATCTGTGCAGGGTAGCGTGGCTCGTCTGCTGGAGGTGGATTTGCGGGAGAAGGGGGACCTTCTCCTCAGTATCCCCTGCTGTAGCCTGGTGAGGCTCAATCGTGAAAAAGCCTCCTGGTCTCTCGAATTGAAAGCAGACACTGCTCATCTGTCTCAAGTAAACTCCGGTCAGAGATTTATTTAGCTGGTCGAGCGAGGGAAGAGGCTCGCTCTGAGGGAAACCCTTAGCGCTTATGTGCGAGAGCCTCTCGGGTGGTAACGGTGCCTTTCAAGTGGAAGGGTGAGATCTGGGTGTGACTCACGAAGAAAATGATTTCTAATCAGCATCCGGGTCCCGTCCTTTCTGATCTCAACAAGTACACGAATTGGGCCGATGGACTTATCCGTGATAACTTAACAAACGGCATTTAGCAGGAACCATAGCTGCAGGGATTGGACCACAGCCTGAAAATCCTGCCGTATTGCGCAGATGAGAAGGTAAGATTTTGCGGATTGTCGTTAAACTGGGGACCCACGTTCTGGCTGATGGAGGGGAAACCCTCAGCCGCCCCCGTATGCTCGAATTGGTACGCCAAATCTCCGCGCTGGTGCAGGAAGGCCACCAGGTGGTTCTGGTCTCCTCCGGTGCGGTATTTGCAGGCCGAGAGATCCTCGGCCCTCCTCCGCGTAGAAAGGATCTGCCTTTCAAGCAGGTTCTGGCGGCGAGCGGCCAGGTCCGCTTAATGGCCCTCTATTCCGAATTCTTTTCTTTCTACGGAGTGAACGTTGCGCAAGCGCTGTTGACACGGGCCGATCTAGCCGATCGCGAGCGGTATCTCAATGCTCGCAACACCCTTCTATCACTCCTCGAACTCGGCGTGGTGCCGGTTGTCAATGAAAATGACGTGGTGATGGTCGACGAGATCAAAATTGGGGACAATGATAATCTCTCGGCGCTGGTGGCAAACCTGGTGGATGCCGACGTGCTACTTCTCTTGACCGATCAACAGGGCCTGTACACGGCCGACCCGAGGTCTAATCCTTCGGCCACTCTAGTCGAGGAAGTCCGGGTGATTGATGCCAGTATTCGGAAGGCGGTCGCTGGGGGCGGCAAATCGGAATCTGGGACAGGGGGCATGGTAACCAAGATCGAGGCTGCCGAACTGGCGACCTGTTCTGGGACTGATGTGGTTATCGCTTCTGGCTGGGAGAAGGATATTCTCTTAAGGATTGCTGGCGGCGAGAAGCTTGGAACCTATTTCCCAGCGGTCGTCAGCCGGGTGGAGAGCCGCAAAAGATGGATACTAGCAGAAAAGCCCCGAGGCGCCTTAGTTATTGACGACGGGGCCGTCAAAGCCTTGCTCGAACACGGCCGAAGCTTGCTGGCAGCCGGAATCGTGGAAGTGCAGGGTAATTTCGAGAGAGGGCACACGGTCAGACTGCTATCAGAAACAGGGACGGAAATTGCCAGGGGCATAACAGCCTATGCGTCTCATGACCTGGTCCGGATTCAGGGACGCCGGTCGGACCAGATAGCGGCTGTTCTCGGTTATCAGTTTGGACCAAGTGTCGTTCATCGCGACGATCTGGTAATTACGGGGAAGGCACCTTCAAAGCTTTCACGGGAAAGGACTGAAAATGCAAAGTGAGCTGACCTTGAAAGGTGAATGCGCGCGAAAAGCGGCTCGGCAGCTTGCTATTCTGGATACGCGAACCAAGAATCGGGCGCTAAAGTCGATTGCGCTAGGACTGCTGAGGAACGGTGACCAGATTCTGGAAGCCAACAAGAAGGACATCGACGCCGGTCGAGCCGCAGGGTTAAGTGACGCCTTGCTGGATCGACTTCTCCTTACACGGGAACGGATGGAAGCCATCGCTCGTGACATCGACTCTGTGATCGCACTACCGGATCCAGTCGGTCAACGTTTCGACTCTCGGATACTCGAAAATGGCCTTCAGATCAGTAAGTGTCGGATCCCGATCGGTGTCATTGGCGTCATCTATGAGGCACGTCCGAATGTCACCATCGACGTTTCAACTCTCTGTCTTAAATCGGGGAACGCGGTGATCCTTCGGGGAGGCAAAGAAGCACGCGAGAGTAATCAGGCGCTGACCAGGGTCCTGCGCGAATCACTGGAAGGCACTGGAGTGCCTGCTGGTGCTGTCCAGATCATAGAATCTACCGACCGAAGTTTAGTCGGAGAAATGCTGAAAGCACACCAGTACATCGACATGATCATTCCGCGCGGAGGTGCCGCGCTGCACCAGTTCGCTCGTGACAATGCCACCATTCCCGTCATTACTGGAGGTATCGGAATTTGTCACACATACATTGATAAAACGGCCAATCTGAAGAAGGCGACGGAAATAGTTTTCAATGCAAAGGTTCAGCGGCCGACGGTTTGCAATGCCCTGGATACCCTTCTCGTGCACCGAGACGTAGCGGTCGACTTTCTACCCACAATCCATGAGAGGCTGAAGGGGGCCGGGGTGGAATTCCGATGCGATTCCAGAGCGCTGTCGATCCTGGGGCGTGATCCTTCTGTTCGCCCGGCCGGTGAGAAGGACTTCGACACCGAGTTCCTGGCCCTGATTCTGGCGGTCAAAATTGTTGATGGTATCGACGAGGCTCTCTCGCATATTCAGCAACATGGTACCCAGCATTCAGACGCTATTGTGACCGAGGACTATACCAACTCGATGCGCTTCGTACAGGAGGTCGATTCCGCCACTGTCTACGTCAATGCCAGCACCCGCTTCACAGATGGCGGACAGTTCGGCCTGGGAGCCGAGGTAGCCGTCAGTACGCAGCGGTTACATGCTCGCGGCCCGATGGGACTCCAGGAACTGACCACCTACAAGTGGATCATCCTGGGGGCCGGTCAAGTTCGAGAATAATCAATCAGTCCAGTCGAGTTCCTGAAGGCGCTCGACCAGTTCTGGGCCGGCTGTCTTCGGGTCAACTTCCTGATCGATGTAGCGGATGATGCCCTGCTTGTC
>DATGOF010000072.1:0-5448 GCA_035306285.1 Acidobacteriota bacterium
CGAATTCGCAAGGATCATTTCCTGGATTATGTCGACCTGCGAGAGGATCGGGATTTCGATTCACCATCCAGAGTCGCGAGTATCCCCGAATTGCGTGAACTGGTCGCTTCCCTGAAAGACCTGTCCTATCAGATCAACCAGGGGATCGCTTCCTATACTCAGGGTGACGCCTCGCGGGTGGTCAATGTAAGCGACCTGCAGCGGCCGTCGCTGGAATCACTTGCCAAGGGAGTGGACCGAATCGCCAATACCATTCGGGATTCAGCCGGGCAGCTGTAAAGTCGACTGGACGGTATTGAAGCGTATTGTCGCCGCCCCCACGATCCGTTCTCTCATGTTGTTTTAAGACTGGTGGTTGGTTGTCGCTACTTTATCTTTCCGTTATACTCAGCCTTTCGATTAGGTGATGGACACTCGCTACTACCAAATTCTCCGCCAGTCCTCGCAGGAAGATTTCTACAATGCCATTAATGATCCCGAGGACGAACTTTACGACATAATCTGGGATCTTTTCGAGACAACGGTGATTGAAGCCGCCGAGATCTTCGATGTCGATTTTCGCGATCGCAACCAATTTCGGTACAGCATCGGTTCGGGAATGACGCTTGAGTTTTTTCCAGATGCTGCATACTTCGAGCGACGCATAGAGCCCAATCCATATTCGGATGATTCAGATGCTGCAGGTATCCACCTGAAACTATCCATAAGCCCGCATAAGAGCTGCCTTTTTTCGGTTGGACTTCAGATCTGGGGGGCATCGGAGCGACAGGCCCTTAAGAAACTCTGGCGCAAACATCGCAAGGTACTTGTCGATCTATTCCGGCGAAGCAAGCCGATGATCTCGACCCGAACACCTTATCCCTCTGTCCAGCATACTGAGACCGTAGAGGAAATGCTTGATAATTATTTTTCCCTACGTGACCCAGAGAACTTCATTGCCCTGAGTTATTCTTTTGCGCAGGCTGACGAGGCGGAAACTGCACAGAACTTCATGGCTGTGATGGCCATGCTCTATCATAGCGTGAAGGATTCCTGCCAGAACCGGGAAGACATGCTTGAATACTGGTTGGCTCAATTGAAGGATTTTTACTCGGGTCACTTTCCGGAACTGCCGGCATCACTACCCTGCGTCGAAATCACCATCGGTTCAGACGCCGAATAAGACTCGAGTCTCTCAGTTGGATTTGGGCTGTTCAACCTTGAAAGCAATCCAGTTCTGGATCGATGGCTCGGCCGTCAATCGAGCGTAGAGCATATAGACGCCGGGGCGCAAAGGAGTTCCGGTCGAGTCGACCAGGGGGATCAGTTCCTGGTATACCCAGGGCGTGCCGCCCAGTTCACGAGAAACCAGCATAGCCGTAAACACTCGGCCAGCTGACCACCTCCAGTAGCGATTACCAGCAAAGTCTTCAATCCAGAAGTCGTACTGCTGACCACTTGCAAATTCGATTTTCAGAGGTTCCTGTTGAATGTTACGGATCTCGAAAGTGGCTTCAAGAGATGCCTTGGAACCGGTCGATACAACACCTTTGTCGATTTGGAGGCGCGATCGCAAAGGTCCATTGATCGTGGTTCGCTCGAGATCGCTTTCTGGAAAGGGATCTGATCCGGAAAGTGGGCTGCGTCCAGCACAGGCCGTCAGGGGCAGAAGGACAATTACTGCAAGCAGTGATAGAGTCAGAGCGGCGATAAAGCTTCCGGCAGGCTTCTGGCCTTGCGGCGGGGCAAGGGAAAAATCTGCCAGAGGTGAAACTGCCCGAAGGAAGGATCGAATCATTTAAGTCTTCCGAAGTTTTGCTTCTACTGTATTCCCAAAAATCGGGGAACACGGGCCACTGTAAGGACGTCAATTCTATCAACTGAAGACTGGTTTCGCAGCAGCCTTGAAACCTGGCGGATTGTGGTGCCGGTGGTCATCACATCATCGACCAGCAGAACATTTTTCCCGGCAAGAGCCTCGGGATCGCTTAAACTAAAAGCACCCTTGAGGTTTTGAACACGTTCGTGCGTATCGAGTCCAAACAGAGGCTGCGTGTCTCTATCCCGACGGAGACCCCGGAAACAAGGCAATTTCAGAGCCTCTGAAAGTGACTTCGTAAGTCGTCCTACGTGGTCAAAACCTCGTTTGTTTATCCGCTTAGGATGAGACGGGACAGGGATTAGCAAATCCAGAGATCTGTCGAGGAAGTGTTCTTTGTAGGCGGTTTCCATCAATTCTGATAAGGCGTAGCTGAGTCGTTGCGATCCCCTGAACTTGTAACACCAGATCAGATCTCTGAGCCTACCCTGGTACGGACCATAGGCTCGAGCACACGAGAAAGGTGGCGGAGAAAGCCTGCACCGCGAACACTGACCGTCCGCCGGCATGCCGCAAATCGGACAAAGCGCGACTGATAACCGTGGGAGGCTGCTCAGACATTCGTTGCACAGCGGAATCCATTGCGCATTGAGCACAGGTCGACCACACAAGCAACATGTTTGAGGGAAAACCAGCAGTTGTGCAAGTACAGAAAAAGCGTCGCGTACAATTCGCATCTGAGAACTATTACGTCACAGAGCCAAAACACACGACGCTTGCTTCTCGTTTACCAAAACGGGTTTGGAGGCGCGACTGCTCAACCGGCTTCAACCCACGACTGCTGTATGCTAAACCTAGAGTTTTCCTTCTTCCTGGAGTTCCTGACAAGCGATGCAAAAGTGCGCCCATGGAATCGCCTGCAAACGTTTTCCACCGATCACTTCTTCACAATTCTGACAGAGACCATATGTCCCATCGTCCATTCGGCTAAGGGCTTGATCGATCGACTGCAGGAGCATGCGGTCTGCGTTGCTTAAACTAAATAGAAATTCCTTCGTATAAGAACTGGATGCCTTGTCGGCTAGATCCATGGCCTCCCCATCCGCATCGGCTTCCCGACCATAGGTTTCGGCCTTTTGGACTCTGTCCAGCACAGCAGCCTTGGCTTCATTCAGTTTCTCTCTAAATGCCTTCAGTTCCTTTTCGTCCATTTAGTCTCCATCATTTATGATAGGGCAACCCCTTTATAATACTGGCGCAGCGATAGATCTGCTCCACCAGGACAACGCGGGCTAACTCATGCGGAAAAGTCATTCGCGAGAGGGCCAGCTTTACATCGGCCCTATCCAAGATGGCCCCCGGAACGCCGAGATAACCACCTACGACGAAAGTTACCTCTGGAATGCCGCGATTCATCAGCCCGCCGAGAACCGCAGCCAGCTCTTCACTCGTGTATTCTTTTCCTTTTTCATCCAATACGATCAGAAAGCTTCGAGGATTCAACTTTTCTTCAACCAGCCTGGCCTCTCTGGCCATTTGAGATGCTTGCTGCCCCCTATCTTTCTTTTGAAGCTCCGGCACTGGAACGACCTCGGACGCAAACAGTCGATGCAAGCGCTGCACGTAACGGTTCTCAAGTTCAGAAAGCAGAGGATCTTTCGTTTCTCCAATCCAAAGAAATCTGAAGCGCACGGAATGATTGAGTCAACTGTCTATGGCCAGACACATCGTCTTGAACCGGTTATTAGAAGCTTTCCAGAATTAGATCAATTCGTTGTCGGACGGTCTTTCTACGCTATGCAATCAGAGCCGCCGGCTCAATTTCTTCTCCGTCGCTCCAAAGACGTTCAAGCTTATAGAACTCTCTCGTCTCCTCCGAGAAGATATGTACAACGAACTGGAGGTAGTCCATCAGGATCCATTCGGCCTCGTCGTATCCCTCGATATGGGAGGGAACGAGGTTCTGGTCCCTTTTCAAACGAAGACGGATCTCGTCACAGATTGCCTGATTTTGCAGACGGTTGAGCCCATTACAGATAACGAAATAGTCTGTAAATGAAGAGATGTCGCTGATATCGAGAATCACGATCCCCTCACCTTTTTTATCCTCAATCGCCTGACAGACTTTGCTTAGCACTGCCTTTGTTTCTTTCATAGAGTCGGTATTTAAGGATGTATTGATAGACATTCGGAGAAACTTGCTCGTCGGTCACACGTCCTCCGTTCGCGATCAGCTTCCGAAGCATGGTTGAGCTAACAGACGGCGCATTCAGTGACGCCAGGTACGATACGCCGGGCTCGACAGTGCGAGGCCCCTTTGCCGGGCAAAGATGTTTGATTCTCTTCTTCAGTTCCGGAGGTACCGAAAGGCTGTCAAGGTCGACCTCGGCACCCGGCCTCTGCACAAAAATCATGGAGTGATTAGCTAAGAGCTTATCATAATCTTTCCAGAGATGAATTTCCCTTAACGAATCGCTTCCGGCGATGAATAGAAACTCATCGTTCGGATATTGTTCTTCGAGCTCCTGCAACGTTTCGATGGTGTACGAGGGCCCTGCCTTCTGAATCTCTCGGCGACTCGCGTAAAAATCATCTTCATAAAGCAGCTCGATCGCTACCATGGCATAACGATGAAAGATCTGGCTAATCCCATGCCGTTCCTTATGAGGAGGTGTTTTGGCCACCATAAACAAAACTTGATTCAATTGAAAGAGCTGACGAACGCGACGGGCAATATACACATGACCTTTATGTATCGGATCGAATGTTCCGCCCAGAATTCCCACTCTCAACTTCATCCTCCTCCTTGAGCGCCTCGAGCCGGACAGCCAGGTCATTCTTGAAACGTGAAATACCCTGCCCAGTGACAGCAGAAATCTCGTAAAGCTCGATCTCTCTCTCTTCGCAATGTTCCTGCAGTCGCCTCAAACGATTGGGATCGACCGCATCCATTTTGGTCGCTACCAGCAATTGAGGCTTACGGGACAATTCTTCGTCGTACAGTCTCAATTCTTCATTGACTGCTTCGAATGCCCTTACAGGATCATCGGGACCTATCGAACTGACGTCAACAAGATGGACTAAGAGACGACAGCGCTCCACGTGTCTCAAAAACTGGTCTCCCAGTCCACTCCCTTTGTGGGCGCCTTCGATGAGGCCAGGAATATCGGCTACCACAAAAGTCTTGTAGTCATTGTAGGTGACGACTCCAAGTTGTGGAGACAGTGTCGTAAAGGGATAATCACCCACCTTAGGGCGCGCCGCAGAAATCGCAGCAATGAGAGTCGATTTTCCGGCGTTCGGGAACCCCACCAATCCCACATCCGCCAGAACCTTCAATTCCAGAAGCAGTGTTCTTTCTTCTCCCGGACGACCGGGTTCGACTCGTCGGGGAGCCTGGTTGGTGGGGGTTGCGAATCGTGCGTTACCGCGGCCGCCAATGCCCCCGCGTGCTACCAACAGAGTTTGGCCAGGGCTGTTCAAATCCCCCAACAATTCGCCGTTCGCCTCATCGCGCACTTGCGTCCCGACGGGAACTTCCACATAGACATCTTCACCGTCTTTGCCGTGTCGACGATTGCCGGATCCGTGACCGCCTCGGCCAGCCCGATACTGTTGCTGGTAACGAAGAGGAAGGAGAGTGTTCAAAT
>DATGOF010000073.1:0-5708 GCA_035306285.1 Acidobacteriota bacterium
AATCGAGCCGCAGGCACTGGTCGATGAGGTCTTTCTCGAACTTTCATCCAACGCTGCCGCGAGGCCGACGAACCTTTCGCTGGAGCAGTGGATGATTCAGGTAACTCGACAGAAGTTGCGGAGTCGGCTCCGAGAACTCAGGCAGCTCGGTGAGGAACCTCGTGTGGAAGAGTCCGTCGATGCTGAACTTCAGTGGGAGGATGAGGCTCTCAACTTTTATCAACCAGACGAAAGCCTTCACCTCGCGGACTTGATCGAGGATCAGCGCATCGAGACTCCAGAAGAAGCCCTCCAGCGAGAAGAAGCGGAACAGCAACTGCGGGCCGCAATTGCCCGGTTGCCCGAGGATGTGCGAGAGTCTTTTGTTTTGTTTGCACTGGAGGGGTTTACCTCTGACGAAGTAGCGATGATTACAGGACGTGAGCCTCAACTGGTGCTGCAAGAAGTCGAGAAAGCGCGTCACGCGCTCAGACAGGAAATGCAATCATGAAAATCGCAAAACGGCTGCAAGGAATAAGTGCTTCACCCACCATGGCAGTAATGCAGCAGGCGCAGGAACTGCGCCGGCAGGGCGTCGATATCATCGACCTCGGACCAGGAGAGCCGGATTTTCCAACCCCCGCTCCGGTCAAACAGGCTGGAATAGATGCGATCGCCAATGACTTTACGAGGTATACACCCAGTGCCGGCATCAAGGAACTTCGCCAGCAGATTGCTGAGAAATATAATCAGGAGTGGGGGACTGACTTTTCGGCGGCGAATGTCGTCGTCACCTGCGGCGCCAAACATGCGATTTACGACGTTTGTATGGCGCTGTTTGAAGAAGGAGACGAAGTTCTGAACCCGGCTCCCTACTGGGTCACCTTTCCGGAAGTCGTGAAAATGACCGGGGCGGTTCCAATCGACATTCCCACTCGTGAAGATGAGCGTTTCATCCTCAGCATCGAAACAGTCAGACAGCATCTGGGGCCAAAGGTGCGAGGGATTATCGTCAATACTCCCAACAATCCCTCGGGTGCTGTGATTCCCGGAGAAACGATCCGGGAGCTCGCTGAGCTGGCCCGCGGGAGGGATTTTTTCGTTCTTTTTGATGAAACGTACGAGTATTTCACATATGGGGAGACCCCTCACGTTTCGCTTGCGTCATTCCTGGAGAAGGGAGATGCGAATTTTGCTCTGGTCGGATCCTTTTCCAAGACGTTCTCGATGACCGGATGGCGAATCGGCTATCTGGTTGCACCGATGGAGCTCGCCAAGAAGATCTCTGAGTTTCAGAGTCATCAAACCGGGAATCCTCCTTCCATGGGACAGCAGGCCGCTCTGCACGCTCTGAAGCAGGGGACGGAAGAGATTCTGAAGATGAAGGAGGAATATCGAACTCGTCGAGCCCTTGTTTTGAAAGAGCTGAAGGAGATTCCGGGATTTTCCTGTCCACCTCCTGACGGAGCCTTCTACGCTTTTCCGAATGTTTCCCAGTGCATGGCTGCTGCCGGGATCAAGACTTCTCAGGAGTTTTCAAGCTTCTTGCTGGAGAAGGCTCGAGTAGCCACGGTTCCCGGGTCGGCGTTTGGGATGGAGGGATACATCCGGATCTCCTACGCTACTTCTATGGAGAATCTGGAAAAGGCCTTTTCCAGAATCAAAGAGGCGGTCAGTCAGGTTGCACCGGCTTAGTACCTCTTTCTCTGTGTTCTCTGTGTCACTGTAGTTAAAGCGCGACCGGTATGGTGAGGGTGCAGTTCCCGGGGCCAAGCCGAAGCCGAGCCCCGGAAATTGAAGCTTTACTGTTGGTCAGCGTCAGCACGGCCCGAGATCACCGGGAAGGTGGTCAGAGTCGGCACCTCTGCTGGAAAGTCGATGGCTCCATCGTCATTTTGACGCAGAGTTACCGCTGCCAGTGGCTGGTCACTGGCAATCGTAACGATCCCTTCGGTTTCCTGCAGCTGATCCACCACTTCCTGGGCAGCACCTGCATCACTGAAGATCTCCCACACGAACTGGCCGATCGCCTCCCCATCCGCGAGGGTAACTTGGGCTGGAGCTGCAATCATGTTTTGAAAATCGGAATCCCATACGGTGATGGTAACATTGGCGGCTGCACCAGGCGTGTCACTTTCTGACGGAACATTGACCAGAGCCAGACCCGTATCTTTTACCTCCAGGGAATCGAGGATTACCGTCATGTCGGTTTCGGGGTGGATCAGAGGAACGCCTGCCTCATAGAGTACGACTCCAGAATCCGCCTGAGATCGGGTGAAAATTGCGGTTCCACCTACTCCTGCCTGGTCGTCAGATCCGACTTCCCTTGCTACATGGACGATCACGTAGCCCAGCTGAAGCTCACCCTCGCCATTTGACTGAAGGGTAAGGCCCTGCCCGCTGGCCAGCGGCACGGAGAATAGCGTGTTGGTTCCGAGGTCTCCGAGATCGACCATCAGCTCTCCCCCGTCTCGGCCTCTAAACTCGATCCACACCAGCGCATCACTCTCGGTGTTGGCCAGCGAGAGCGTGGTCTGGAATCGAATGTTGCCCGATGTTCCATTGCCAAATAAAGGCACGTACAGGCGGTCGACGATCTCCATCTCGACTTGCTGTTGAGGTTGGACGGTAATTGTATCGAAGTAGATGGAATCGCCTGTATTAGCGTTGTTCCCGTTGGCTGAGTTCATGGCGAACCGAAAGGTTACAGGTCCTGCAGGTTCGGTTGGTGCAGTCCACTGGAAATCGACCGTTCTTGAATTCAGCGGTGACTGATGGGTCAGAGCCGTAACTCCGCTGTAGTTTACTGTCGTGAGGCCCCCGGTGACAGCAGTCAGTGTTCCGGCCTGAGTATTATCGTCATAAACGGCTGCGACCTGGACACCAATGGCCTGGCCCGGTCCCCCTTCTACAGACAACTGAAGGTCATAAGTTTCACCCGCTGTGAACTGGTCCGGCAGGCCCGACAAAGTCACAGCTCCATTCGTATTAAATGTTCCACCAGTCGAAGCGTGGCATCCCGAGGCGAAGCAGGGCATGTCACTTCCGACGACCGAGTCGCTCTCCGGTATCATGGTGCCATTCAACACTGCTGATACGCTGGACAGCGTTAAGAGAGAGATGAGGAGCCCAGCAATCACTATGCTGGTGATCTTGCTGGCCGGTGAACCCGAGAAACATCTCGAGAGGATATTTTGGGTGGCAACTGCTTGCGAAACGTCTTGCGCGGCACGTCGTTTTCTCATCGAATCCTCCTATAAATGTTGAATCCAAGGGAGAAATCGGGCTCGGTGTTGACACCATACTGCCCGGGCGTAAACACTCGACTGGTTGAAGCCATAACAGTGAAAACATGACCCCAGCTACGAATTTTGATACCCCCCGACATTGCCGGAGTGTATTCTCCGAAACCTCCGAAGCCGGAGAGTCTGGGGACGATTTCCCAGGATGCCGAGAGGTTCCGATTGATGGCTGCATCAACTCCTAGACCGAGTGAAAAAGTATTGTTGTGGTCCGGATTAATGGGGTCGGGGAAAAACTCCAGTTCTTGTTCGTTGCGGGTGTTAAAGATCATCGAAGGTACGACATAGGCTCTCAGAAAGCCGTAATCGAAGGATGAAGCCAGCTGCAGATAAGGCGAATACTCTTGGTGAAAATTGCGTCTTCCTTGTACTCCCCCCACCAGCGAGACTTTCCAAGGGGATCGTTCCTCGGTCACGAACTCATAGGTTCCAGTCAAAGCGACAAGCTGATCAAAGCGCGCTCTCGACACTCCTGCCGTAATTCGGTCCCCTAGCGCGTATTGAAATCCCAGGTTTATGTTGGCCCCGGAATCAATTCCGAAAGCGTTACCCGGGGTAGCATCTTTCAGAGACTGAAGAAAACGATGCTCTATATGGATCTCCATGTCCCCTCGATTCAAATCCACAGGGGCCGGAATGTGCATGAAACGCGATGCGGAAAGTATTCGCCGAGTCCGCCTCTCGGGAACAGTCGTCACCGGCGTGATAACTCCCGGCTCTCCGACCGCGGAGATGGAGTAGGCACCCGCAGTGTAGATATAATCACCGAGTGGATCTCCGCTCGAATTTGCAGCATTTCCCGCGGCATTGAAGAAGATCGGGCCGCTACCGGTGGTAGGCGCCACCCAGTTAAATGTGAACTGGACCGGACCATCTCGGAGGCCCTCGCGCGTTCCGACTTGTGTATGGGATATATACTGAATCCCGTTGGCTTCCTGAATGAGGGTGTTCTCATCAGTCGGCACAAGGGTGCCGGCCTGTTCGCCGGATTCTTGGAAGCGGGCGGATAATTGAAAGCCCCAGCGAGATTGTCCGGGGTGGGAGATCACAACGGTTACGGGATAGGTCGAGCCAGGATTGTAGCTCTTGGGTACCCCGGCTACATAGAATTGACCCCCCGTGGCATGTCCTGAATTCACCGGGAACTCCAGATGACAGACGTGACACGAGTTTTCATTGAATCCTCCTGTATGACCAGGAATTGGTCCCGTACTGAAAGCAAGTATCAGTGCAGAACCCAGGAACGCCGTTATTGCGATGCTGTTGAGCATCGCCACAAGAATGCGTTTCATCGATTCATCCCCCTTGAAATTGGTAAACGGGAATTAGCGGTCTCGGAGCTGGACGATCGATCACCAGGCGATTTGCACACGCTGCGCACAAATGCCCTTTGCACAGATCCCTGATCGGCGGCACGCAAGACTGTTTTAACAATTACAAGTAGGATGATTTCATTACCTATAGTGTTCAATTTAGGCAAGCAAAAATCAATTATTTGGGCTAAAACACTCGATTTTTCTAATAGAGAGGAGTCAGGACCCCTTGAATACCTTCCAGGAGACTGAGAAGTCATTGAGGAGCAGAGTTCTGGACAATTGCACGATCGTGCTGGTCGAGCCATTAAATGCCGGCAACGTCGGGTCGGCAGCACGGGCGATGAAAAATATGGGGCTGGAGAGGCTGAAGCTGGTGCGCCCCGTAGAACTGGACTCCGAATGCGAGAAGATGGCAGTCGGTGCCATCGATATAATAGAGAGAGCAGCGCACTACGACCACTTGGACGCCGCACTTAAAGAAGAGAACGTCGTGATCGGGGCCACATCGAGCAGAGGCAGGACCGCTCGACGACAGATCTACACTCCTCGAAGTATCGCTCCACTCGTCTGGGACTATGCGCGGCACCAGCGAGTAGCCATCGTGTTTGGCCCGGAACGGGGAGGTCTTTCACAGGATCAATTGGCACGTTGCCAGTACCTGTTGACGATACCTGCCGATCCGGCTGCACCTACCCTGAACCTCGCCCAGTCAGTGCTGGTCGTCGCCTACGAAATCGCTAATTTCGAGGGGGAAATCGCTGCCCAGCAGACCCAAAACCTGGCCTCTCATGCTGAACGCGAGATGATGTTTGAACATGTTCAGGAAGTACTGCTCAAAGTCGGCTTTCTTGATCCTAATAACCCCGACCACATCATGCGCTCCATCAGGCGATTCTTAGGCAAGGCAGACCTGACTCCTCGTGACGTACGGATCCTACGGGGAGTCATGAGCCAAATGGATTGGTATGTGCGTAACAAAGAAGCCGATGTGCGAAATCGCTTCTCCAGGAACCGTGAAAAGCAACAGTGAAGGAGTATCACTATCTGGAAGTGAGCAGATTCTCAATGGCCTGCCGGACATCGTGAAACTCATACTCGATTTGTGGTGGTT
>DATGOF010000074.1:0-2908 GCA_035306285.1 Acidobacteriota bacterium
GGACGCCATGTCTACGACAGAACTCACCGACGGGAACGAAGAAGCGCTGATGCCCGTCTCAGTTCCCGAGCTCGGATAGAATCCCAACGAAACCTCCTTCCATAGTTCTTGTCAAAGGACTCATCCTTAACTCCTCAATTGCGACCGGACACTTCACTTGTCTGCCTCATCGGATAGATCACAGGCTGCTGATAAGTTTGCAGAAGATTCTTGACACAACTGATTTTCTTGCTAACGTCGATCTGGATAACGGCGGCTATCCTGTCGTGACCCCCCGCGGAGAGAGGCTATGTCAAGGAATCTTCTTATTTGTTTTGTGGTTGTTGCTTGGATGACTCTTCTCTGGTCTCACGACCACCGGATGATCGATAAAGGTTACCCGCCGCCTCCCCCGCTGGTGGAACCCGGGCCCGATGCTGCGACACTTAATGTGTCTTTAGTTGAGGCCGATTCGAATCAGATCACGACAGGAATCGCCAGTGTCAACAATGGAGCTCAAGAACCAGAGGACGAGTTCCTCTCACCTTTTTCACTCAGAACGCTAGGCAACCGGCACAAGGGACCGATTCGTCACCGCGAGCTGGATTACTATTTTTTTACCTCAGGTCGCTTCTCGATTCGAGTGCCACCTGGTCTTAACCAGATTAAAGTGGGCAAGGGATATGAGTATCTACCCGTCGAGATTACCATTGCTCTGCGACCCGGGGAAACCCGATCCCTTGAAATCCCCCTTCACCGGTGGATTGATATGGCGGCGGCGAACTGGTATTCGGGGGATACTCACCTGCATTTTGAGCGGACCGGAAAGAACGATGAGTTGTTGGTGACCCTGCTTTCGGCGCGAGACATTAAGTATGGGTTCATTCTATCGATGAACACGAGAGGCTACGATGCCGGCAACAAGTTTGAGTCGTGGTCTCAGAAGAAGGGATTGGGAGAAAGATCCGTCTTTCGCAAAGGTCCCTATCACCTGAGTTCAGGACAGGAATACAGAGCACAGGCTCTCGGGCATATGAATCTGCTAATGATAGATGATTACGTGCAGGGCAATGGGTATTCCGACGACGTCACCGCTCATCCTTCTCTTGAACTGATTGCCGATCAAGCTCATGAGTTGAATGGTTTTGTCGGTCTGAATCATGGCGGCTATGACGAACAGCAGGCAGATGGCCTCGGACTTTCCGGCAAGACAGATTTTCTAGAGCTATTGCAGTTTGGTGGCTATCGGGGATTGGGTCTGGATGGATGGTATGACTTTCTCAATATTGGCTATCGCTGGCCGATAATCGCAGGATCCGATTTTCCGTACACCCGGGAACTGGGTGATTGCCTTACCTACGTGTATTCCGACAAGACTCCGAACGCCCGTGGTTTTCTTGAGAATGCCAGCCGAGGCGAGAGCTTCGTCACCAGCGGCCCGATGCTGTTCCTCACCGTCAACGATGAGCGCCCGGGATCTTTGCTCAAGCTGGGGAGAGGAGGCCGAAGTGAAAATCCGGAGATTCTGGAAGTGGAGGCCCGAGTGCTCAGCCCGGTCTATCCGGTCCGCTATCTTGAAATCATTCAGGACGGACGAGTCGTGCACCGAGAGTTCAGCTCTTCCGGAAAGAGCCAGTGGAACCTCCGACACCAGATTACAGCACGACAAAGTGGATGGATCGCTCTTCGTGCCTACAGCGATGCAGGAACGGAGGCTCATACTAACCCGGTCTACTATTTCATCGACGGCAAGAGTCCCCTTCTTCGTAGCTCCTCTAATCAAATTCTGGCTCGGCTGGACGATTCGATTGCTGCAATCGAAAACTCCGAAATCCAGACTCGTCTTCGCGAGCTTCGCGAAAAACTGAAGCAATTGAGAGATACCGGGACAAATCCGGGGTTGCGACTGCCACCAGTTCCTTGACTGGCCTTGCCGACTCCGGGAGAGGGCGTTCTCACAAGTGCCAATCACCACCTCGGCTCCTACCTTTAGACCTAATCTGTGGGCCCTCAACTTCGCCCAGACAACCGCACCCAAAAGAGAAAAGAGGGAATTGGCAATAAGGAACTGGGCTCCAGCATGGTGCAGCTGTTGTAGTGACTGAAGAGACGGATAAAAACCTTCTGCCCATTATGTACACCAAATACCGGATACCCATCGTGACTGACCGATACCTGCGCCGACACTCGCTTTTGTCGACCACGCCAGCCGGATCGGGACACCCGAGCTCCTGCTTCTCCTGTGGAAAAACCCACTTTTCCATCACGAGTCCACTGTGATCCCGGGGGATCCTGCCGAGTTGAGCAAGGAAACGTCACCAACAGCCAGCTAAGCTACCGTGATCGAAGCGATCGAGTGCGATACCGGAACCTCAGCTCCTCGAAGGCTGATTGCCAGGCAGTGAACCGCATAGCGCCCGGGTTCCACCAGTGCTCCGTCGTCCCCTCGACCATCCCAGACGAAAGATTCGGCACCCGCCCGTCGGAAGCCGCTCGGTCTGAGCAGCCGGACGCGTGAAGGCTCCGTCGGAGCATCATCATCCAATCGCTGGATATCGATTTCACGCAGGCAGGTCTCCGGAAAGATCTGGACCACAAGAAGTTTTTGTCCGAGAGCCGGACGGAAAATCGGCAGCAAAGGACGCGGAGGCTCCAAAAGTGGGGGGATCAACGGTATGTGAAACGGCCGTGAAGGCGGGGAATCACCCTGAACTCGGACCTGACTTAGATACGCGGGACCAAGTCCCGCCGAAGACAGGTAGGCGAGATGGCGAAGCGGAAGCTGCGGAATGCCCATGATAGCTGCACCGACACGATCCACCGCCACGGCGTTCAGCCCGGCCAGGACCGTGTTCATTTTTACGGGATTACCCAGAATCGGACCATTTCCCTCCATCGCTACCATCCCGTCGATCACAGCAAAATGGAT
>DATGOF010000075.1:0-3395 GCA_035306285.1 Acidobacteriota bacterium
CAGAGCAGCTAACTCGTGAAACTGGACGATTGCTTTACCAAAACGTACCTCTGACAATACACGGAGAGCGACCAATTTGACAATGATGGCATAAGTGGTTTGGAGGGCAAACAAAGCCCGAGTGTGATCAACTTGGACATCTTGACTGAACCCAAAAGCCGCTCTGTACGCTTCCACATGGGCCTCGGGAGTCTTACGATGATCAACCGATTGAGCGAAGAGACGCTGCCACTCCTTGCGGAGCATCCATGTCTTCTTAGTGGGAGTGCCCAAGGAATTATAGCAGGCAAGCGCAAGACGGCGACCAGCACTTTCGTCGGTCGCGTCGAGGACCGCAAAGTCCTCAACCAGATTGTCTGCTGTAAGGCCCCGTCGATGCAAAGCTGCTAGGGATTCCACCCATCGGCGTAACTGATGTGCGTCGATAGGGGCCGGAGTTTCAATCTTGGCCTTGCCCCCATCGAAAACCACAAAACGAACCTGACGACCGTCGGTCACAACTCCCAAGTACTGGTCCCTCAGATCCGCTTCTGGGGCAAGCCCTTCGATGTACTCGATCAACTGTCCCGTCGCTTCTTCCCATTCCGCTGGATTCTCGATTCTTTTCTTGTATTCGGTAACCACCGCTCCAAAAATTGAGTCTATACGGCCGCGCCGTACCACACGCTTCTCTCGTATGGGTTGATAGTCGATACCGTACTCTTTGAGAACGTCACGGAGAATTTCCTCAATTCTCGAAGCAACGGTTGTTTCGGAATTGGCCCTGGAACACCTTCGTACAAGCTCTCTGGCCTGTTCCTCGAAGTTCACCATCGGATGTCTCCCCTGCACAGTTGCTTCGTGTAGCTAGCTTCATCTTTCTCCGCTCCTGTTCCTTTCCTCTTCGGGCGGGGAGAACTCAAATGCTTATGGCTCGTGTCAGTAAGTGTTCAGAAACGACTCCAAGATGCGATTCAGTTCCTCTGTTTTGTCCGTTTCGACATCAACTCCAAAATCAATCACATCGAGCACCTCGAGAACTGAGTTCATGGTTAGAGCAAAATCCGATAGGTTGATACGTAACGGAGCGAAATGGGATCTGTGGCCTTTAGTATCAGTGGGGTATCTAAACGTGATTGAGTCTGGGTCAACATGTGCAAATTCTCTTACGATGCATTCGAGTTTCGGTAGCATTTCTAGGAGACTGCTATCGCGTGGAAAAAGGATTCGAAGAATACCTACTGCCGTCGAGGTGAGCTTAGTCAAATCATGAATGTAGAGCATCTTTTGCTGAAGTTCCTGCCCCCGCAATCTTGCCAGACGAGCGCCCTTACTAATTACGTTCTTGAGGTACAGTTCCAGAGAATGCCTGTATAAGAAAACAACCGGGTATGCCTCGTAGTCAGGCCAAGCTGGTCTTGACAACAGGCTCTGAGTCAAAGTAGAAGCAGCCAACCTATATCCCTTCGCGAATATGGCAAAGTCTAGACTAGGATCGTCTCGAAAATGAATAACAAATGTGTCCGGACCAGACACCTGACTGTCGAACAGCATTGCTCCAGGCCTCCCATTTCCAAGGGGTCCTTGACCGACAGTCTGTCGACTTGATTGTTGACGAAAGTGCCCTGTTAACCTTCTCCACCACTGCCTTGCCAGGGACAACTACAGCTGAAACGCCGCAGGTGCACGCTGGATTACTCTCCGCACGTACAGTGGTCCCACATTGTACCAGCATGGGCTTTGTCATGTGGCCCCTTACGGATTTCGGGATATTTCCTGGTGTTCGGCTTTGCCAGGTCTTCCCGTTGCCGGGGCGATGGATAAGCGCCTGGGGTCGATTGGCACTTCTAGTTGCTCCGCCCTCCTGCTTCGGGGAATCATCGGCGACAGGACACCTCACTGCCCCGGTCCACCGGCGCCGGCTTCTGCCAGTAGGTCCAGGTTCTACTCTGTCAGTTTCGGCTTCTCACTGCCGTCCTCGAAATCGAGTCCACCCACCGCCTGAAGCAGCTCACCCCGACGGGGCAGGGTGTACCGGGCAGTAGTTGCGATGTTCGGATCACCGCTACGCCGGATGTGCCCCATCAGGCGGGCTACCGTGGGAAGAGGGACGCCTCGGGCCACCAGGTTGCTACCGTAGGTGTGGCGCAGTACGTGGAAGGTCAGGTCCGGAATCTGCACTGCCGCAGCCAACTCCCTGACCATATGCTGAAGTGCCCTGGCACTTAGCCGCCCACCCTTCTGGCTTAGGAATACAGGCCCGCTGGACTGGAACTCACCGGCTTCCAGCAGGGCTTCCTTCAGAGCTAGAAACCATCGCCGGGCGATATTGGGCATCGGGATGGTGCGTACGAAGCCATACTTGCCAACCACGTCTTTAGCCTCGGCGGCGCCGGCCCGGAGTACCAGTTGCTCCCAAGTCAAGGACACGGCCTCCTCGGCTCGCAGCCCTAGAAAGAGTCCAGCTCCAATCAGGGCCCGGTTGCGCAGAGCCTGCAATCGTCTCTCACGAGATTTGGCCATCGTGGCCACCTTGACCTGATCGTTTATGTAGCGGATGAGACGTCGCTCCTCTTCGGGCTCCAGGGCCCGGGGCTCTTTCGGGAAACCCACCACGAACCCTAGATTGCGACTGAGATCTTCCGAGACGTAACCTGCCTCACGGGCCCATCGACAAAAAACCCGCAGTCCGGCGACCATCTTGTTACGAGTAGCCGGTGAGGGACGTTCCTGCTTCCGACCCCGCAGACCATACGGTGCTGGGTCAGAACTGAATCGGTGCAGCAGGCTGCCGTCCAGGGCCTCGGGCGAAAATTCCTGCCCAGTTTCCCAGTGGTACCAGACCGCGAATGCCTCCACAGCTCTGCGATAGGCACTAATGGTCTTGGCATCCAGGTTCTGACTTTCGAGCCACCGAGTGAACGAGTTCAGATAGGTCACGGGCTCTCCCCCTCGACGAGCGGACGGATACTGTTGTTCTACGTCGTTTTTCAGGGATCTCCTATCGAGCGGTTTTCCACTGTTCTACGCCGTTTTGTCCCGAAAAACAGCGCAGAACAGTAATTCTCCGCAGTATCCACGAACCCAGCGGTTATCGTTCGGGCGAGTCTCCATATCAAGGTTTCAGCCATTTCAGTCCCGTATCCCCTGCGTCAAAGCAGCCCCCGGGGAATTACGTCCCCGGGGGCCAACTGGGTCGTGTCCCGTCAAGTGTGTAAACGGCGGTTCCCTTCGAGAAGAGGCTCGTTTGCGAGCTCAGGCGTCGAGAACCAGGGCTGCCTCAGTCTCTGACCGCCTCACGTGCAGTTTGGCCATCGACTGCATGCTCAGACCGGTCTTTGACAGCCACACAGCAAAAGGCCAGCTAAATCGCTATCAGGTTCGGACGTTTTGCCACTATGCCGTGCTTCGGAGTG
>DATGOF010000076.1:0-2979 GCA_035306285.1 Acidobacteriota bacterium
ACCTCCCCAGTGGAAGAGCCCAGCGGCCGGGCGACGTGATCCGGTCGATGTGCGGGAAAACGATCGAAGTCCTCAATACAGACGCGGAAGGCCGTTTGATACTCGCAGACTCTCTCTGTTACGCCCGACAGCAACTGAACCCTCGCTATATTATCGATGTCGCCACCCTAACCGGTGCCTGTATTGTGGCGCTCGGTCATCTTCGCGCGGGTCTGTTCAGCAATGACGACGCTCTCTGCAGCCGGCTACTGGAGGCCTCCTCAAGGTCGGGTGAGTTGCTATGGCGTCTGCCACTAGACGACGAGTATCAAAAAGAGATCGAGAGCGATATAGCCGACATCAAAAACGTGGGCAGTCGCTGGGGAGGAGCGATAACTGCAGCGAAGTTTTTGCAGGCCTTCGTAGGAGACACACCCTGGTGCCATCTCGACATCGCGGGCGTCGACATCTACCCGGAAAAACATGAGATGAAAGGCCCCACAGGCTTCGGAGTCCGAACTCTGGTTGAGCTCATCCTTTCAGAACTGCCGGACCAGCCTGCCCTCTAAGATAATGGCTTTCACAATCTTTTTATCCGGCTAGATTACAAATCCCGATGGAGCTACGCGGGCCTTCTGAGGTGGGCGGTGAGCTTTAAGCCGTACTCAATGGCCGCCACCATGCTTCCCGGGTCGGCTTGGTTCGATCCCGCGATGTCGAAGGCGGTCCCGTGATCAGGGGAAGTCCTGACGATTGGCAATCCGAGCGTTACATTCACAGCCCGGTCAAAAGCCAGCAATTTAACCGGGATCAGTCCTTGGTCGTGATAAAGAGCCACCACCCCGTCAAATTCTGCATGAATCGCTTTCCAGAAGACGGTGTCGGCGGGATAAGGGCCGGAAAAGGCATCGGGGCCGAATCGGCGGCGAAGTTGGTCGAGCGCGGGTTTGACGACTGTTTCTTCTTCGTCACCGAACAACCCTCCCTCGGACGCATGTGGATTGAGACCACAAACTGCGATAAGTGGTGGACGCCCCAGGAGGCGGTACAACGCCTCTCTGAATTGCTCGGAACGCCGGACCAGATCCTCTGCGCTTAAAGAATCAGGAACATCTCGAAGAGGAATATGAGTCGTCGCCAAGAGTACATTCAGCGGATCGGAGAAGAACGCCATCGAGGGCCGAGATTCGCCAAAGAAAGACGCCACAAATTCAGTCTGGCCGGGTGAAGGAAAACCCGCCAGGTGAAGCGCCTCCTTATTGACCGGGGCGGTGACCAGCAAGTGGGCACCGCCGTCGCGGCAATATCGGCTTGCCTGCGACAGGGCCTCCATAGCCAGTTGGCCGCAGTCCCGGGATACCTTCCCCCATGAAGGTGGATAAGGAAAGTCTCCGGTCGACACGAGCTCGATCCGACTCCAATCCAGTTCTGTACCGAGGTCACGGTCAAGGCTGCGAAGGTAGTTAGCGGCCCCGAAAATGACCGGTCGGAAGTCAGCTTCCGAACGGCCCAGCGCCTTAAGCAGGACCTCTGGGCCGATCCCGGCCGGATCCCCCATCGTTAATGCGACTGGCGGCCCCTCATCAGTCCTCGTCATCCTGATAGATGAACTGTCCCTGGTCTTCCTTATCCTCGAACTCTTTGTGAATGTACTTTATCGAGTGCTTTGGAACTAGCAGGTTAGGCTCAGTTTCCCGATTGACCTTGATGCAGCGCTTGTCATACCACTCAATGATTCCGTGAATCACTTCGCCGTCAATCAACTTCACGACCATTGGGGTCTTGTTGGCCATCTGCTTGAGATAGTAGTATTCCTCGGCGCTGGTTTGCTCCGGTGGCACTCTCTTTCGCTGATTTCTTGCGTATTTTGATTGATCCTGCTCCTTCAGTTCTGAAAGAGACGGACGTATCAGTTTACGGTTAACCATGACACACCTTCATTTTTTAGCACTTCAAGAATGGGTTATTTTCTTCAGAGCATATAGCTGCTGGGCGGCTTCTCTGTAGTAAGTCCAAGATTAGCACCCGATCAATCTTTTTGACAAGTTCAAATCAGGTACAATAGTCTGTAAAAATGACCCGGAAGAAGATGTTTCTTTTTCTTTCGTTTTTGGTTGTTTGCTTCGCTTACCCGCAAGAACGGGAGGAGCGGAAGAAGCCCGTTCTTATTCGCGCTGATCAAACGGAGGAAAAAGAAGAGGTCGTAGAACACAGCCCTGAAAAAGCTCGAGAAAGCGTAGAAGTCGGCGACTTCTATTTCAAGCGAGACAATTACAAGGCTGCCGCCGACCGATACCGGGAGGCCATTCGCTTTAACGTCGAGTGGCCCGAACCGTATGAGAAGCTGGTGGATGCCCTTCTCGAGTTAAACGACCTCGAAGGCGCGATCCAAACCTGTGAAAGCTTCGTAACCACCAATCCCGGGTCTAAAGCCGCCGCGAAGTTCCGAGAAAGAGCGCAGAAGCTCAGAGCCCAGGCTTCCCGGTAGATTTCCCCACTAGTGCTCAGCCGAGCAGTTTAAACATCCACCCCCATTTCCGCCAGTTTCAAAGTTCAGACAGCACTTAAGCCGCCCACACATTCCGGATAAACGGTTAAGGTTCATCCCCAATCCTTGCTCCTTCACCGTACGGACACTGACGGAGCTGAGTTCCTTTAGGAACAGCTTAGAACAGTTTTCCCCAAGGCCACAGCATCCGAGGCCACCGATCAGACGGGCTTCATCCCGAGCCCCAATCTGACGCATCTCGATTCTTGTGCGCAGCTGACGCGCCAGGTCCTTCACCAACTCTCTGAAGTCAACGCGGTGATCTGCAGTGAAATAAAAAATGACGCGACTTCCGTCGAATATATATTCCACTTTGGAAAGCTTCATGGGAAGCTTTCGCACCTTGATCCGCTTGCGACACAGATTAAAAGCGAAATCCTCACGATCCTTCTTCTTTTCATGAAGATAAAGGTCGCGCTCAGTAGCCTTTCGCAGCGCTTTGTGGAGTCGCT
>DATGOF010000077.1:0-8926 GCA_035306285.1 Acidobacteriota bacterium
AACTTCCTGAAGATGCTCCTTGTCGGAACAGAGGTAGATTCCCTTCTTGCCCTGGATCGTAGACTGCGGCTTAACAATCACAGGAAAAGCGCTTTCCGGGAATGTGTCACAGTGCCAACCTGTCGGGACCGGGATGCCGCGCTTCTGACAGAATTCCCTTAGGAGCCGCTTGTTAGTGGCCAGAGACAGAATTCGGTCTTCCAGACCCGGAAGGCGGTATTGGTCGCTCAATGCCAACGCCGTCCAAAGTGTTTTTTCTGCCGACGTGCGGGCAAGTACAGCAGTAACGTGGTGGTTAGCGGCCAGGTTCTCTACCTCTTGAAGGATTTCTCGAGTGTCGAAAAGGCTACGCTGCAAAAAATATGTCGCCTTTCTGGCCCCTTCCACGGACGAATCCCGATCGATCACCAGTGTTTCCCAGCTTCGACGATGCGCTGCCTGGATCAAGGGAATCTGATCTTTTCCACCTCCCAGGATAATAACCAGGGGGATGCGCCCGGTCCTCAGGTCACGATGTCGCTTCGAGCTTCCTTCCGATAACATGAATTTCCCGGCCTATCCCCATTTCTGCGAGCGTCTGGTAGACCTGTCTCTTCAAATGATTCAGGCCGCAGTCGCTCAAAGTTTGTTCCAACCGCTTCCGCTTGCCATGGCATTTTCGACCCAACGGGTCATCACCGATATAGTTGTCTCCCATCAACAGGAATAGCTCCATAGGAAAGGTTCCCTCGCGAAAGACAATCTCGAAGCCGTACCGGCGTAGTAGTTGCTCAAGGGAGGGCAAGTCGAAATAGTTGAGATGATGAGGTGGAGCGATCCACCATGGGGGATAGTCTTCGTTCTTCCTGAGGGCCTCCTGAAATGGGTTGTAGTCGTTGGGCACCGAAACGGAGAGAAGACCACCTGGAAGAAGAAGGTCGCGCGACATCTCAATCATTCCATGCGGGTCCGGTACATGTTCTAGAACTTCCTTCATGTGTACGACGTCAAATCGGCCGATCCGGTCAACGACGTCGGGAGTCAAAAACTCGTCCAGCACCTGAACTCCCATTTTTCGACTGAAGTCGGACGCCTGCTTGGATGGTTCAATCCCGAGTACTTCCCAGGCTCTCTGCTGTCCGTAGAGGAGAAAGTACCCGGGACCGGAACCGATGTCGATCAGTTTGCGCCGTCCTTCCTGTAGAAGTGATTCGTACGTGTCGTAGCAATCCGAATACACGAGATTCCACCACTCCAGGTCCTCGGTATAGCGCTCCAGGTAAAGAGGCTTCTCCTTGCTGTAATATTCTTCCCGATAGATCTCCTCGACGTCTTCCGTGCTTGGGAGGGGGAGAATGTGTTTGAAGCAGCAATTTCGGCAGTCGATCACTTTGAAGCCGTTCTTCTGGTCGATAACCGGTCCCTCGTGGAGCCGGCTGCTGTTCTTGCTCATAGACATCCTGCCTCCTTGAGCACAATTTGTGCTATGTTCTTGGCTCCCTGGCCGTCCAGCAGCGACCTCGCTTTCTTAGACATTCGCTCGCGAAGCGCAGGATCCCTCAACAATCTTTCGACTCCGGCGGCCAGCGCATCGAGCTGGACGTCGGTGTATTGACCCATGTGAATCGCGATTCCTTCTCGCTCAAAGACACCGGCAGCCCGAGCGTGATCTCGCGTCAGACTGAGAATGACCTGCGGCACACCAATACAGGCCAGTTCGTAGGCAGTACATCCAAACGAGGAAACCGCAAGGGTTGTTCTTTCCATGATCGATGCCATGTCTTCCACACCTTGAAGGATCTCGCCTCGTAGCGCCAGTAAATCCACCTGTCGGCGAATTGCCTCGGAGTCCCGGTAAGCAGGCCCCAGAACCACGCGAACGTGAAAGTCGTTCTTTAAGAGACCGAGCGCATCGAGTGCCATTGAGGTGAGACCAGCCGGGTCAGATCCACCCATCGTGACCAGCACTATCGGGTCGCTTAAACAAGGTTGGTAGGTCCTTTGCTGGAATTGATCGCGAAGTATCACAAATTCCCATCCCACCATTAATCGTCCTGTGAACCTTGTCCAGGGAAGTTCATCGACTTGAGGAACGGGAGGATAGAAAGCCAAATCGGCCTCCAGGCGCCGTTCGGAAGGATCATCAATGGTGGCTACTACCACATCATGACTTCGAATCTGTCCCAGTGCGAGACGTGGTAGCTGGTCCCGGACGTCAAGGATCAGGGAAGCTGCGTGCAAGTCGCAGGCACAACGTTCAATCCATTCTTGATATTCCGTTGGAGTGCAGAATGACGGAACCGGGTGGAAAGTAAAGCCCGAGTTCTTAATCAGCCGGGCGGCGACAGGATCATAACGGGAAAGAAAGATGACTGGTAAATCCACTAAGAGTTTGATCTGCCGTGCAACAGCCAGGCAGCGAATCACGTGTCCGAGCCCCAGCTTGTGTGATCCGTCGCAGCGAATCAGAATAGACTTGCGTGCGGTCATGAGATAGCCCAGTTTGAAGGATTAAGCAACTGGTCGCTATCGAGTGCCAGATCAGCCGCCTGGGAGAGGATAGCGTCGGGAAATGGACCCGCTGAAAGAGTTTCCAGCGCAGCGGCCAGTTCCTTAGCGTTTCGAATCCCAACCAGGACGGAATCAACCCAATCATGGCTGAGTACAAATCGGAGTGCTTGCGAGGGCAGCGAGCTCCAGCTACAGCCAAAAAAGGTGCAGGCCTTTGCTGCTCCCTCGGTTAGACCCGCAAGTGCCTCAGGCAGATGACATGCCCTTGGCGTCAGTGCACCCTTAAGAAAGGCCGATCGGGCCAGAATGCCTGTGTTATAGTGGCGAGCTGCTGCGAAAACCCGATCCTTCATCCGCTGATCGAGTAGATTAAAAGCGACCTGTACGGCCGAAAAAAGGGGGTGCTCGATCACCGCCATGGCATTATCTTCACCGTAGACTGAGGCGCCAAGCGCGAGAGCCCACTTGCGCCGCAAGATCTCGTGCAGTGCATCGATAACCCTCGGATCATTCACCGCCGAACGAGTTGCATTATGAATTTGCAGAAGACTGATCTGATCCCTCTGCAAGTTGTGCCGGGACCGATCAACCGATTTCAGCATTTCATTCCGGACGCCTCTGGCGCTCATTTCCTCCGTCACAAATTCGATGGCCACTTTGGTGGCGACAAGAGCGTCGAAACGGGATCCGATCGCTTTGCCGATCAGAGTTTCGCTGATCCCGTAGCCGGGAGCGGTGTCAAAGAGATTGATCCCCCTATCGGCGGCTTCCTGCAACAGACAGGTGGACTCTGAAGGAGCGGGTGGCTGTTCCTTCTCATTGGGGGTTTCAATTCCGTATCGCATGCCTAAGGCCACTGTTCCCACCGAAAGCACAGAAACGTTGAGGCCGCTATTGCCGAGTTTGCGGTACTCCATAGTAGTTTCTCTAAGTGAGCCGATAAAATCCTCGCCGTGCGGCGGGTCCTTTCAATCTCTTTCTTGCCTTGGAGGGCGTGAGCGAAGAGAGGATCTCGAAGACTTCGTCCACCGCATCCAGGTAGGCAGCTACGTGATCCTTCGTATGTGCCAGCGAAGGTTTGAACTGGGTGAAGGAAAGAAATCCTCTCTCCAGCATTAGCTGGACGAACAGCGTGGTCAGGCAGAGATCCGAGTCCTCAGGAAAGGAAAAGTGAGCTAGGGGAGGCAGGGATCCATCCGTGCGGATGAGGATACCGTGTTTCCTGCCATACTTCTTCCAGCCCTCAATGACGCTTTCGCCAATCTGGCTGATGTACTCGATCACGTCCTCCTCGATAATCTTCTGGATGGTGGAGAGTGCGGCTACGGAACCGATTCTCTCTGTCCAGTTTGTGCTGCTAACAAAGGTTGACTGAAACGCCTGCATCACTTCGCTGCGACCGATGATCGCCGACATGGCATAGCCATTGGCCATTGCCTTGGCGAAAACGGCGAGATCCGGCTCGATCCCGAGCCTGAGGTGGATACCTCCATTTGCCGTTCGAAAACCGGAAGTGATCTCATCGAAGATCAGGACGGCTCCAACGTCATCAGCGATCCGACGGACCTCTTCGAGGTAACCGGGAAGCGGGGGTACTCCCCGTTGTGGTTCCATAACGATCGCGGCCAGTTGATTCTTATGCGACGACACGATACTGCGAAGCTCGTCAATCCGATTGTAGTGAAAGGGAATCGAGGTGCCTTTCAATCCTTGTGGGACCCCGGCCGGATCAAGACCGGGCATCAATTGGCCGGCCAGGGAATCTTCGTCACCGAGATTGGCGGCAAGGTACCAGTCAGTCCAGCCATGATAGCCGGAAAACGCAACGACATCCCTCCTGGTGAAGGCTCTAGCAACCCGGACCGCCATTGACATTGCCTCTCCGCCACTGCGCGCGAACCGGACGGCTCCGGCCCAGGGGTGCAGGTGACAGAGAAGGGCAGCCAGCTCCGGTTCCTCCGGGCAGTTCAGGGTTGATGCAACTCCTTTGTCTAGGGCATTCCGGACGGCCCCGTCGACGGTAGGATCGGCGTAGCCCAGGATGCAAGCACCAACGCCCATGATGCTCATGTCGATGTAGGTTTTGCCGTCCAGATCTTCGACTTCCACGCCTCGAGCAGAGGCGTAGTAGGACGGCCAAACTTCGGGCAGGAACATTTCGGGTCGTTTGGAGAGAAGCTGCGTTCCGCCCGGTATCAGCAATCTGGCCTTACGGTAGAGCTCCTGTCCGCGCCCACTGGAATAGCCGGCGCTTATCTGTCCTGAGGCAGGGAAGATGGTTTCCATAACTCTGAGTAGCCTTCCTGTCCAATGTAGTGACTATTGATATCTCTCAATTCCGGTCGGTCCTGTAATAGGTTGAGAATGTCTTCCATGGTGAAGAACGGTTTGCTGGAATAGAGCTCTCGATATATTTGATCGATGAGGATGAAGTCCGACTCGTGATCGACAGTCCAGCGAAGTTGAGAGTAATCCCTGGGAGCTCGCAGCGATCCGATCCGGAAGAGATGAGGATTCCTCCAAATATAGGGCGTCACATGTTCGCGATCTGCTGATTGGGTTGCTTCCTTCCATGCCCTTTCCAGCGTTTGAACACTCATGTACTCGGCGTCCAGACCGTCTGGATATCGTCCTCCATCCAGATCAGCCGCCCCGGCCCCGGCAGCGACACCCACGTAGTCGTACTCCCCCGCGTTATAGAACTCGATAAGGTCAGAAATGATATCGAGGTCGACCAGCGGGCAATCGGCCGTCACTCGCAGGATAGGGTCACCCTTATAGGTCAATGCAGCGGAGTAGAAGCGGTCGAGCACATCCTTTTCGCTGCCGGCGAAACAGTCGATTCCCCTGCGCTTCATAGTTTCAACGATGATCTGGTCGCCGGGCCGTTCTGAGGTTGCCACGACGACGCGTTTAAATGCCGGCACCGCAGCAATCCTTTCGACCAGTAGCTCGAGCATCGGCTTACCAACGATTGGACGGAGCACCTTTCCGGGCAGCCTGCTGGATCCCATTCTGGCTTGGACGATGGCGATGGGGTTCATTGGGAGGCTCTCCATTCCTGGCGTATTCTTTGCAGTGGACGCAGGCCGTCAATGGGATCGGCACGCCATTGACGATCGATCGTTTCGCTGATTGCTGGTTCTTTGCGTCCGTCTCCGTCGGCGACCTGTCCGCGCCGAACGCTCGAAATCATGGCTTCGGCTGCTGTCGGTAGCCAGCAGTGCCGGCCGCCATACTCCTCACCCTGACCGTCCAGATCAAGATGAAACTCCACCATCGCCGCTTCCCAGCGGTGAACAGCCCTGCAAATAACCTCGCTGCTCACGCTGTGATCTGACCAACCGACGGGACAATCAAAACTTGTCCTCAGGGTGTCGATAGCCTTCAAATTGCATTCTTTAATAGGAGTGGGATAGCCGGACACGCAATGCAACAGAGTCAGATCAACGCAACCCCCTGTTCGCAGGCAATTGACGGCATGGCGGATCTCTTCCAGGGTCGCCATTCCCGTCGACAGTACGATCGGCTTCCCGGTCTCGGCACAGGAGGCCAGGAGTTCGTCCCAGAGAAGTTCATAAGAAGCGATCTTGAAGAAGTCGACGTAGGGAAGCAGTTCTTGAACTGCGTCCAGATAAAAGGGGGTACACGAGAAGAGCAGGTTCCGACGATGTGCATAGCGCGAAAGCTCGGGGATGAACTCCAACGGGAGTTCCCATTCTTTGCGCGCGCGGTGTCGTTCGCTCTGGCTAAGGATCTCAGGGGCAAATAAGTGATCAATCTTAAAGAGCTGAAACTTTACGGCCTGGCAACCTATAGCTGCGGCTACATCGATAAAGCGCAGACTGCGGTTCAGGCTGGCCTGGTGATTGCTGGACACCTCGGCCACGAAAAGCGGCGCCCTACTGAAATTGGCCTGCATGTTAACTCCTTTCTCCCTCCAATACCCTGGTAATCGCCGAAATTACATTTGAGAAATCCACTTCGGTCATTGAAGGAAAGATCGGCAAAGAAAGAATGTTTTGATAGGCCTCTTCAGCGACGGGGCACTCGCCTGGTCCGGTGCCAAATCGGTTTACATAAAAGGGATGAAGATGGACCGGACGATAGTGTACCTGGACGCCTATGCCTTCGGCCCGAAGGGCATTGAAAAGACGATCGCGTTCTATCCCGCACACCGGGTCAATTCTGACAACGAACAAGTGATAAGCGTGATAACGGTCAGCGTGTCGCTGCAGGGGGGTCAGGCCGAGTTTGCTGAGAGGTACTTGATAATAGTCGTTAGCGATCCGATTCCTTCGTGCCGTCCACTCGGCGAGGTTGCGAAGCTGGGCCAGTCCGAGAGCCGCCTGAAAGTCCGTCAGTCTGTAATTATGCCCGAGTTCTATCATCTCGTATGACCAGGATCTGATCTCTGCTCGCTGGTGATGATCTCTATCGATCCCGTGGTTGCGAAATTGCTTGAGTCGTCGCGCCACCTGACTGTCGCTGGTCGTTACCATTCCTCCTTCCCCGGTTGTCAAAGGCTTCACTGGATGAAAGCTGAAGGCATTGAGCTCGGCCAATGAGCCAACAGGGCGGCCTTTGTAAGAACCCCCCAGAGAATGGCAAGCATCCGCCAGGAGAAATAAGCCATGCTTGGCAGCAATCTGCCTGAGGCGGTCGTAATCACAAGGCTGGCCGGCATAGTCAACGGCAACGATTCCCCTCGTTCTCGGAGTAATTTTCTCTTCCAGATTCTCCATATCGATCAGCAGAGTAGAGGGCTCCACGTCACAGAAAATCGGACTCGCTCCGTGATAGACAACGGCGTTTGCCGAGGCGGCGAAGGTGATGGGAGGGACAAGCACCTCGTCTCCTGGTCCCAGGTCAAATACGTGCAATGCCGCATGGAGGGCTGCTGTCCCGCTGTTGACGGCCACAGCATAGCGGGCTCCGGTGGCCCGAGCGAAAGCTTCTTCGAATGCTTCGACCGAAGGCCCCGTCGTTAACCAGTCCGAGCGCAGGACACGTACCACAGCTTCGATATCCCGGTCATCGATGGACTGGCGGGAGTAGGGAAGCATAGACGAGGAAACCAGACTATCGGGCTGCAGCGCTGACTTTCTCAACATTCGCTTCTTCTCCGATCAGCGCCAGCAGCTCATTCTCTGAGAGCCACTGCTCGTTTGAATCACTCTTGAAACTGAAACTGTCCGGTAGCGGCGTGCCTTCGGCCCAGTTTTCTGATCCCCACCAGCGGTGTTCGGGCTTGATCACGAACATCCCATCGACAGCCACAGCGTGCCTGGCCTCATCCGGAGACATCAACATTTCGTGAAGCTTCTCACCAGCACGAATTCCTGTGTAGTTGATCCTGCACCCGGGGGCTACAACTGCTGCGAGATCAGCAACCCGCATGCTGGGGATGCGAGGGACGAAAATTTCACCGCCGTGCATTTCTTGGATGCACCGAATCACGAATTCAGCGGCTTGCTCCAGCGTCAGCCAGAAGCGGGTCATTCTGGGATCTGTGATTGTGACGACACCGTTTTTCCTTTGTTGGCGAAAGAGGGGAATTACGCTGCCTCGGCTGCCCAGGACATTGCCGTAACGCACACAACTAAAGCGAGTGCTCTTGGCTCCCGCGTAAGAGTTGCCCTGAATGAATAATTTCTCAGCACAGAGTTTGGTTGCGCCGTATAGATTGACGGGGTTTACCGCCTTGTCGGTGCTTAAGGCGATGACTCGAGGCACCCCACGATCGATGGCGGCATCGATGACATTCTTTGCGCCGAGGATGTTAGTCTTAATAGCCTCAAAGGGATTGTATTCGCAGGCCGGCACCTGCTTGAGTGCCGCCGCGTGAACAACGACATCCACATCAGCCTGGAAGGCTCGATAAAGGCGATCTCGGTCTCGCACGTCTCCGATAAAGAACGAAATTCGGGGATCCGTATACATGGTGCTCATCTCGTGCTGCTTTAGCTCATCCCGACTAAAGACGATCAGTCGCTTGGGCTCGTGATCTCGCAAAGCATTCTCGATTAGCTGGCGGCCGAAGGACCCGGTTCCACCAGTGATCAGCACGGTCTTGTCCTTGAGAGTTCTTGAAACGTGACTCATAAGCTTGCCTTCTGTGATCGGTCGTTGGCACTCGGGCAGAGATGGTCGAGGGCTGACGAGTCGCCCGCGTCCAGCTCGGCCACCAGATCATCGATAAACGGTAGTGCAATGTTGAAAGCCTCTAGAAAGGAGTGGTAGAGGAATCGCGAATGTTTGATGATGCTCACCGGACTCTCGAATTCTGTGCCTTCCACGAGAGAAAGCAATCCTGCTATCGGAGTATTCAGATACTGGATCGGCTTGTAGTACTTCTGTGCCTGCAGTAACTTTCGATCCACTTTCTTCAGATCTCGACCCAGTTTTCCAAGGTTTACTTGTTTCCCCTCCTGGT
>DATGOF010000078.1:0-4306 GCA_035306285.1 Acidobacteriota bacterium
GAGACGGGCATCTTGCCCGTCGAAAGGGTGGGAGATGACCCATAGGCAGGGATGCCTGTTCTACCGCCGAGGTTACAGCCCGTAGGACAGCCATCCCTGGCTGTCACGTTGAGACGGGCATCTTGCCCGTCGAATCCCGCTCAACATGACAGCCAAGATGGCTGTTCATTGCCCCGGCTGTAACTAGGACACGCATCCCTGCCTGACGACGGTCAGTGCTTCGACCTCGACGGGCATAACAGCCCACTCCTCTGCGTCCTCTGCGCCTCTGCGGTTAAGATCCTGGGCTGGCATTGCGCGCTTACTTCCCAGGCCAGTTCAGGTGTCGGCGCAGAAACTCGAAGGTCCCCTTGCCATTAATCTCGTGCACGCCATTGAAAAATTCGATCTCAGTCTTGTCTCCGAGTCCCATCTCATCGTAGAGACGCCGAACCTTTGCATATTCGTAGGCGACCCACTCGTCGATTCCGACACCGTCACGGTGCCCTCTCTCGACCATGAATGGCCGGGGAAAGATCAGGTAGGCCATTTCTGCATAGTTGAAAGTCACCCCCAGGTCGAACTCGTACATCTCATATTCGCCGGTAAACATGTAGCTGTTGGGCCACGTAACGGTGACATTCTTCCAGATCCACTCATTAAAGTCCCCCGAGCAGATGGAAAGGACATAATCTTCCAGAATGGCAGGAATCCTCATTGCCGTCTTTCCGCCATAGCTGAGACCGTAAAAGCCGATGCGATCCCTATCCACAAAGGGAAGTGTCTTCAGCCAGTCAAGTGTCTGCCGGTGCTGTCCGACGATAAAGGAAAACAGTGATAACTTCAGAGGATTGGCTTTGAACTGAAGTTGGCGAAAGCGGTCTCGGCCTCGATAAGGATTGTGAGGCGCATAGACGATAAATCCCATGTCTGCCAGCTGTGCGCCATAGGCATGATAAGCCCGGAAGCTGTCCACATCGGTTTCAATGACATCCTGCGGAAGTCCCTCCAGGCCGTGCTGGACAACCACGACGGGTCTCCGTTCGCCAGGTTTGAGGTCACGGGGAATCAACAGGATCCCCCATGCGAATACGTCTTCCCAGACGTCCAGCGTGACGTCATACCCTGTCCAGCCCTCTTTTTCGTAGCGAAGCCGCGTCCGAGGGTTTGCCGGAAGAAAGGGAGCTTCAACCTTTCCGATGACTTCTTCCCAGAAATGCTTGCGATAGCGGCCAGCGGCCTTCTGGAAAGCCTCCGGGTCCTTCTCCGGCATCTGCTTTAGAAAAAAATCATCTCTGATCTGGTCGGAAATCGTGAGGAGGCGTTGGATCGACCCTTCAATCTGGCGGACCGTTCTATACTGGCGGGCTTTCAGGTCGAGCTTCTGGCGTCGGTCACTGGGTATCTCAGAGGTGACGCGAAGCTCGGTCTCCCGTCCCAGAGAAGCTAACAGGCGCTCAAGGGCCGCTTTAGTGCCGAATAGTCCGGAACCCAGCCGATCAGTCTCTGGAGTCAGGGCGAAAACGCCTCGATCGGATACCGGGAGCCTGTTCCAGATAGAACGAGCTCGATTAAACTCGGTGCGCACCTGTTCGACCGCTGGCGTCACAATTTTGCCGGGAGCGGCCGCAGCTCTCCGTCCGTCTGTCACCTCGGGAGGTTCATCAATTTGGGGCATCTCACTGTTCTCAATGATCAGAGATCTCGGAAAGACAAGACTGGCGATCCCGGCGTCGCCGAACTCATAAAGGAGAGACCAGACGTTCCGATAGATCGGCTGCTGATACATTCCCTCGCGAGGCTGAAAATAGCCAGAGACGAGTGCAGCATCGATACGGAGGTCCACCGCTGCCGAGTAGAAAGCGAGCAGGCCACCCTCGCCATATCCTGCCACCCCTATCCTTTCGTGTCCTTCACTTTCAAACCAATCCACCGCGGCAAGAATCTTGTGGACTTCGTAGCCGATCAGGTGGCGCCCCATTTCATAGGACATCCGATAGAGCCATTCCCGGTGTGGCTGATTGGTCATCCTTCCACGAGTCGCCTCTAGGTCCGGATTCCCTGAAAAATCACAGTCACGATTTACTAAAACCGGGACCAGAACGCGCACACCGTTTTCGGCTAGCACACGCGCAAACTGTGATTCAGGAGTTATGCCAGGAGCCAGACCCGCCAGCTGCTCGGGAGTCTGGTCGGCATCCGGAAGTGCCACCACCGCCAGGCCGGACGGCTGCGCCGGTTCCAGGAGGAGTCCTTCCCCCTGTACGTCCCTCAGTACGTTCCACCGCACCTGGTAGACCTTGAAAGAGGTAGTCTCGGCGACAAGCGGTGAATCGGTTGCCTCGGCAAATTGCTCGAGGCGCGCCACCACTTTGTCCTCGGTGAGGCCAATAATCTTCCGGAAACGCCTCCGGTTCAGATCGATCGAACGCAGATAAGCGTCGGCGGAAGAATAGTCGCGATTCCAGTGTCGCTGCCGCTTGGCAATCGATTCTGACAGTGCACGGTCGAGAAAACGGTGAAGACCGTCGACCATTTTTATCGACAGGTCCCCCGCATCATTGAGGAGTTGGGTCCCCGCGAGAGCCTTTTCACTGGATTGTCCATAAACAGGGGAGGAAATTAGGATCAACAACACAACGATCAGATACATAACGCCTCTTTTGTTACACTGCAGCTATGCAGTAGGACTGAATCCGGGTCCATATAGCCTGCTGAAAGTCATCGCTGTCGCCGACGTGCCGGGGGTTCGAGTTCGGCGGTAAGATACGGAGGAATTGTAGACGGCCGTGAATGCTCGGGCAAGCGAAGGATGAAAGGCAGACGGTTGGGACGTGTGTCCCGGCCTCTCGCAGAGACAACGCCCTCTCAAGCATGTCTGGAAATAGTTGACGAAATGGCATTCGCTGAAAGAGGGGCTGATTGCGGAATGATCCGAAAGCGGTTCCCGGTCGAGAATTTTTTTACGAATCACATTAATTCATCAATTCACGGTCGGACATCACAAACGGATCTAGTGGAATGAAGGAACGGATGATTGTCCGGCCTTGGCTTGGACCTATCTCGAGAAAATATAAAAGAAAAACAAAAGGTCTATTTGACAGATCATAGATGGCTCTTTATAATCACAAGAACGAAATTGATTGAACTTTTACACGGGGGATTCTGGACGAATTTTTGAGAGAGAGTTGATAAATTTCCGAGTCACGAAAACGGTGCTGCAAAACTCGGGCTCTCCAATAAGATTTCAGAACCCTGTGGACACGATCCCCTCCACCGGTAAGCCCCGCCACGCGTCTTATGACGAGGCGGGGCTTCTGGTTCCTGGCCAAATATAGCCCTGTATTATCACTATCCCCTAGGGGGTCTTGCTGGCGGTAAATTGACGGTCAGGTTCTTTGACCAGAAACGCATCTGTGGCGCTGGTCTCCTGATCACTGATCAGGTCCTTTACTTGAATTTCAAGTGAATACTCACCGGGCGCGAAATTGGTCAAATAAAGCGCATTAATCAGCACGATCCTCTGCTCCGAAAAGTACTGAATTGATCCGCCCTCTCGATCAGTGTTCTCTACCAAAAGCTCGCCATCTTTGCGAACGCGATAAGTTACTTCCAGGGAAGGTCGGCTGGTGGTCTGATCGAGAGCTGCGTTGTAAACTTGCAGGTAAATCCCGAGCGGATCATTGACGAAAAATGTCTTGTCCACCTGAGGTCGAATCCAGATATCGCCCAGGACAAACATCTTGTCCTGGGGTGGAGCTTCCGGAAGCTGCTGGATAAATCCCGAAAGGACGGGAGGGCTCATGGCGAGTTGATTCTCTCCGAAATCAGGTGGAATGATGGCCTTACGAACCACTCCGATGTTCCCGCTGTTGAGATCTTTCACCACCAGATCCAACTTGTAGCGCATGTTGCCCTTTACGCTGAGCAGTTTTTGATAAAGGGAACTTTCGGTAAGACGGCGGTGAAGTTCCTCGGGCGCGTACGCGAGGCTGACCTCGTCGTCGAACTCCGTGATGATTCGATTCGTGAGGCTGGTAATGACACCGTAGATGCCGATCCGGGCGACATGACTCCCGTTCTCTTCCTTAAAGGTCAGGTCCCGGTCGCGAAACTGCAGCGTCACGGGGACGATCACCTCGTTGTCGTTAAGCTTGAAATAGTCGTGGCGAATCTGCACCGGGAGAGAATCGTAGCTCAGGTCGACTTCAACGATCTCCTTCAGGTCGGTGAACTTGATGGGAGCCGGCTGCTGGACCTGGAAATAGGTCTCATAGCGGCGAAATGGGTTGTCCTTGGCCCTGTTGTTGATCCAAGGATATTCTTC
>DATGOF010000079.1:0-7908 GCA_035306285.1 Acidobacteriota bacterium
CACGCTCGTTGGTATCACATCTTCTTTCGAACGATGTTCCCGGAGTCGTGCTCATTCAAAGAGGCTCCGTCCGAATGGGAAAGGTAACAACTCGCTGCACTTGAACTCTCGAGAACTTCCGCTCAAATTGGCAACGACAACGGCGATGTCTCCGCAAAATTCCCAAATGATCTGCCGGCAGGCTCCGCATGGCGTGATCAGTTCCGCCGAGTCTGCAACGATTGCTATGGCTTGAAATTCCCGGTGACCTTCAGAGACGGCTTTGAAAATCGCTACCCGTTCAGCACAAATGGTCAAACCATAAGAGGCGCTTTCAATGTTGGCGCCTGGGATCGTTACCCCGGAAGGCAAGAGAAGCGCGGCTCCCACCCGAAATTGGCTGAATGGCGCAAAGGCCTTCTGGCGGGCCTGTGTTGCATCCCTGATCAGACTTTCAATCATGTTCTGACAGTACTTTCAGTAGGAGTCGGGCAAACTTTTCCTGAACTTTTTGGGTCGTTTCCAGTACATCACGATGATCTAGTCTAGTCGAGAGCACCCCCGCTGCCATGTTGGTAATGCAGGAGATCCCCATGACTCGTTTTCTCATGTGATTCAGTGCGATAACTTCAGGGACAGTGGACATACCAACGGCATCGGCCCCAATAATCCTGAGCATACGGATTTCGGCAGGCGTTTCGTAGCTCGGTCCTTTCACCGCGGCATAGACTCCCTGCCAGATCGGCATCTGCAGCTCCCTGGCGCACCGGCGCCCCAGTTCTAGCAGCGCCCGGTCGTAGGCCTCTGTCATGTCAGGGAACCGCTCCCCCAGTACATCTAGATTGACGCCGACAAGAGGGTTGTCTCCCAGCAGGTTGATGTGATCACTAATCAGCATCAAGTCGCCGGGTTCTACTTCCACGTTGATGGCACCTGCGGCGTTGGTGATGATAAAGGTATTCACTCCGCACAGTGCCAGCGCCCGGACCGAGAATACGATTTCGGCCATCGAGAATCCTTCATACCAGTGCACCCGGCCTTGCAAGGCGCAATAACGCTTCTCGCCGGTGCAACTGATTGTCAGGCGTCCGGCATGTCCGACGACCGACGGAATCGGGAAACCGGGCACTTCATGGTACGGTATTTCTACTTCATGATCGACCTGCTCGAGGAAGACTCCCAGGCCGCTACCCAGGACCAGGGCTGATTCAGGCGCGGGACCTAGTTCCTTCTGCAGAAAAGATCGGGCTACTTCGAGCTGCTTCACATATTCTGTCGGATCAAAATTCATATCTGTTAGTTCTCATTAGTCCTTCTCAGCCTGCCTCCGCGAATATCAATCCAGAATACCGGCCAGAGTTGCAGTCATGAAGCTCGCCAACGAACCCGCCAGCACCGCCCTCAGGCCGAGCCTGGCCAGATCCGATTTGCGAGAGGGTGCCAAGCCACCGATTCCACCAATCTGAATGCCGATGCTACCTAGATTGGCGAAGCCGCAAAGGGCAAAAGTTGCAATCAGCCTGGACTTGTCGTCCATCGTATCTTGAATCTGCGCCAGATCAGCATAGGCTATGAACTCGTTGAGGATGACCTTAATACCGATGAGTTGCCCGACATCAGAAGCATCGTGCCAGGGCACGCCCATCAGAAAGGCCAGTGGGGCCAAAAGGCTCCCAAGTATCCATTGCATCGTCAGCTCTGTTCCCAGATACTGGTTCAAGCCGGTAAACTCTCCAGCCGCCGTAAGCATGCCGTTCAACAGATAGATGATCGAAATGAAAGCGATCAGCATGGCGGCTATGTTTATGGCCAGGATCGCACCCTGGCCGGCTCCCCGTGCTGCCGCATCGATCAAGTTGGCATCGACCTTTTCGACCTGCAGACGGACCTGGCCGGCGGTCAACGATTCCTCCGTTTCCGGTATGAGCATCTTGGCCATCACCAGCGACGCTGGCGCTGCCATAATGCTGGCGGCAATCAGGTGTTCAGCATTAATTCCCAGTCCGATGTATCCCCCAAGAATGGCTCCTGAGACGGTGGCCATCCCCCCCGTCATGAGTGCCATCAATTCTGAGTAGGTCATCTTTGGAATATAAGGAGCCACGACGATTGGCGCTTCCGTCTGACCCATGAAGACATTGGCTGCCGCCGCCAGCGACTCGCTGCCGCTGACGCCCATGAAACGGGTCATGATCTTGGCCATGCCGAGGACGATGAACTGCATGACGCCCAGGTAGTAAAGGCAGGTGAAGAAAGAGGAGATAAAGATGACAATCGGGAGGACCTTGAAAGCGAAAACATAGTGATCGGGACCCGATTCGCCCAACCACCCGAAAACGAATTCTCCGCCATGATCGGCGAAGCTAATCAAGTATGTGACACCGGTAGCCACTGCCGCGAGGGCCCTCTGTCCGAACTCCAGCTTCAGGACAAAAAAGGCAAAGCAGAGTTGAAGGACCAGACCCCAGAGAACAGTGTCCCATCGGATGGCCTTCCTGTCACGAGAGAGCACCCAGGCTGTGGCCAACAGGACGAGAAGGCCGATGACTCCGGTCAAACGTTCCACGTCAGTTGTCGTCCTCTTTTGTCTACTTCAGCTTTCCCTTCTGACCGGCCCAATCGGCCAACGACCTGTCATAGGACTTCCAAAGGAATGCGATCTCTCCCCGTTTGCTTTACGACCTGTTCCAATCTTGTGCGACCCGTCCCCATCTTGTGGATTGTCGACGGCCTATCGGTTATAGCTGGTGACCCGCTCCGGGGGTTGTCAGTCGAGACCATTTTCCCTCAAAGGCTTGTGTTCAAAACAAAGTAAAAATGGTCAAAGCAAAGCTTCAGCAGTCATTCCGAGCAGGGCACCCCAGGTTAAACATGTCCCCGTGCATCAATCGTCCACACATCTTCCACAACTCCGCTACGGACACAGTACATGTGATCGTAGAGGTTCACGTTGGGGTCGCAGTGAGGCACGATCAGCTCAACGCGATCTCCGAGTCGAATCTCGTGCGACGCTTCGTCGAAAGTCAGAATCCCGTGCTCGTCCCCTGAAAAGCGGTACTCGACTCCTTCCGGATCAATCACGGTGGGTCCAAAGTCACGGTCAGTAGCAAGGGCCTTGTATCCGGCGTCGAGTGTAGCTCGACCCTTGTGGTTTCGGCTTATGACTGTGGCAATTACCGTGAGAGAGGGCTGAAAGTCGTCATAGACGTCGCCGTTTCTTCCCCCAATCCGAATATAGTCGACATCCATAAAGACATACGAACCGACCTGCATTTCGGTAGGTCCGTCCAGGTGGCTAAAAATGTTGTAGGTGCCCGTGCTCCCTCCTGAGCAGGTCTCCATCGGAAGACCCTTAGACTTCAAGTAGCGGAAGGTCTGAAGCGGAGCTTCCATCGCCGATTGACTGTGTTGCTTGCGAGCTTCGAATCCGATAACGTGCGCCGACCCACCAGAATAGGAATGCATTCCCTTTAATTGCAGCCGGTCCAGCCGATCCACTTCCATGGCCAATTCAATGGCAGGCTCACCGGGAGCCACGCCCGTACGGCGCCCGCCGGGGTCGACATCAATCAGCACCGGCAAGTGAACACCCCCTTCTCGAGCCGCCTGGTTCAGGCTGCGTGCCTGCTCAATGCTGTCAACAACCGACATGGTTTCCGGCCGCTGCCGCGTCAGTGCGAGCAGGCGCCCAGTTTTCTCGGGGCCGACGATCTCAGAAGTAATGAGAATCCCCGTTACTCCGGCGGTGGCCAGCCGTTCCGCCTCTGAAATAGTCGCGGCACAGACTCCCAGCGCTGCTGCTCCTATCTGAGCCTTGGCGATCTGTGAACACTTGTGCGTCTTTGCATGCGGTCGAAGATCGACCCCTGCCTCCTGAGCCGCCCGGCGCATTTTTTCGATATTGGTTTCGAACTTGTCCAAATCGAGCACGAGGCAGGGAGTTGGAAGCTGTCCCTTCGTCTTTCCCTTCCAATTGTTGGCCCGAGCTAAAAGCCCAGGAGATGCCACTCCGGCTGAGAGGGCAGACAGCGAAGCCATGGTTCCGCCCAAAATCCACTGACGACGATCAAAGCGCATGAGCGACCTCCTTTTGTCTGCCTATTAAAGCACTGTGGAGGCTGTACGCAAAGCCGAAGTCTCGCCGGATTATCTTACTGTGTCCTGGATTAGAGGATCCAGTTGAGGCTTTTCGGGTGCGATTCGGCAAGCTCTAGAAACAAGGGGAAGGGCAGCATCGAGTCGGTCCGGTTCATTGTAGTGCAGGGTCAAAAGTCGGTCCTTGCTGGAGATGAAGTCACCAACCTTGCGGTACAGCTCGATGCCGACAGCAGGATCAACCCTGTCTTCGACCTGATCGCGCCCGGCTCCTAGAAGCATCGCGGCCGTCCCAAGCAGGTCGGCCCTTAATTCCTGAATGTAGCCGGTCTCAGGAACCTGGAAATGATAGAGATGGACCGCCCCTGGTAAGTGGTCAATCTTATCAATAAATTTCGGATCACCACCTTGAAATTCGACTACTCTACGGAAACGCTCCAAGGCAGCACCACTTGAAATTTGTGAAGCGGCCTGCTTGATCCCCTCATCCAGATCGGCCGCTCTTCCTCCCAAAACCAGCATGTGCCCGGCCAGCACTAAACACAGCTCACGCAAATCAGCTGGTCCATCTCCCTTAAGGGTCTCGACCGCTTCGCGTACCTCCAGAGCGTTGCCGATCGTCAACCCGAGAGGCTGGTCCATGTTGGAGATTATGGCGACCACATCCTTGCCGAAGCTTCGACCAGCTGCTACGAGGGCCTGGGCCAGCCAGCGGGAATCCTCGAGCTCCTGCATGAAAGCGCCACTGCCGGTCTTGACGTCCAGAACCAGCCCATCAATCCCCTCAGCCACCTTCTTGGAGATGATGCTGGACACGATGAGAGGAATGCTTTCAACGGTAGCGGTGACATCTCTCAGGGCATATAGAAATCGGTCGGCAGGAGCCAGCTCCGGGGTCTGTCCGATCAGACACGTCCCAAGCTGCTCTACTCCCTGTAGAAATTGAGAAAGGGTGAGATCGGTTCGGAAACCTGGAATCGACTCCAGCTTATCAAGTGTACCGCCGGTGTGCCCCAATCCTCGGCCCGAAATCATTGGCACGTCGACTCCAGCCGCTGCCACAGTGGGAGCGATTACGAGCGATGTCTTGTCCCCTACTCCTCCCGTCGAGTGTTTGTCGATTCTTCGCCTTCGCTCCTCCAGTGGAGGTAGCTCCACCACTGTCCCTGATTCAAGGATGGCCGAAGTCAGTGCAGCCGTTTCAGAGTCATTCAATCCTTGAAAGTAAACAGCCATGAGCCAGGCCGCTGCCTGGTACCGAGGTACGGTTTTGTCCAAACACCCCTGCACGAGAAAGAAAATTTCCTCCCATGTATTTGGTTCACCGTCTCTCTTCTTTTGAATGATTTCTACGGCGCGCATAAAAAAGCCCGGACGATGGGCGTCCGGGCAACCTCTGACTTCGTTCAAGGATCAGGACGACAAGGCGTTTTAGCCGCCCTGTCTGGCCTGTTTCTTGCGAGCACGCTTTATGGCCAAGGCTTGCTTGAGCCGCCTTTTTTCACCCGGCTTCAAGTAGTACGTATGCCTCTTGACCTCTTTAATAATATCTTCTTGCTGTACTTTTCTCTTGAATCTTCTCAAAGCACTTTCCAGAGACTCGCCGTCCTGGATGATAACAGTAGCCAAACTTAAACACCCCCTTTACGCTGCAAAATAAGGCTGTGTTGAAATGTAACCGCTGGAGTGTAGCGAATGCTGTATCAGCCTGTCAAGGATTCCAGGAGCCGGTCCAGTTCGCTATGGGCACCCTCGGGCAGGCTCCGCCGCAAATTATCGTCCAGGTAAACAGCCCTGATAATTGTCAACATGGCGGCCTGGACTGTCCGATCCACTGAGGAATCGTCGGTGGTTCCAAGATCGAGCATTCCGCGTTGGTTGCCACGCCTTGACGCCTGCTGACCCTGAGCCGGACGGCGAGTTTCCAGTAGCCCAAAGGCGGCTCGGACATCTCCCCGCTCCAGTAGCTGATTCAATTCATCGCCTCCCCTCAAAGAGGACAGAATGCGATAGAAGGAGGGGTGCGAATCTCGATAGGCCGCAAAGGTTACCTCCAAAGATGAGGATTCATTCTGCGAGCGGTTCTTGCGCCTTACCAGAACAAAGGCCAGAACGGCCGCAACCACCAGCAGAAGTGCAGCCGCAAGCAGTATCGCAAGCTCCAAATTCATATTCACCGGCCATTCCATAGTCGTGGTTCGTAGTACCTTTGCTTCTCCAGTAAGCGCTGTAGAAGGTTGTCTTTCATGCCAGTCGGATATTCGGAAGTGTCCATTGTTCGGGCAACTTCAATCGCCTCGGGCAACCTGTCCAGATACTCATAGCTTTCAATCAGCGACAGTCGCGCACGAGTCCGGCAGTCCTTGCATGCGTTACTTTCCAATACGGCCAGGAACATGTCAATCGACTTTTCATATTCCTTGCGGATCTGGTGAATCGTCCCGATCCTCAAGCGAATCTGTTGTCTTAGATATTCATCAGAGGTGTCTTTCAAGAGCGACTGCAGGACTTCGAGAGAATCGTCGAATTGGTTGAGCCTGAAATAAGCATCACCAACTCGAAACCTGACCTGTGCCTCCTCGGCATCGGACAGGTGCCCTCGGGCCAGAGCCGCTGTCCATTGGGCCACTGCCTCTGGCAATTCATTCAACTCCAGCTCATAGATCTCGGCCAGTTTCAAACGTGCTTCGGTCGCAACGGGACTGGAAGGATACTGTGACACGAGCTCCTCAAATGATGCCAGTGCCCGATCGATGTCGTAGAGATTTACATAGTAAATGGTAGCGATTTCCCAGAGGGCATCGTCCGCCAGGCGACTATTTGGATATTCTCTTCTCAGGTTTTCCAGCAGTGAAATTGCCGCTTCGTAACGCTCCGCTCGCCAGTCTTCGCGAGCGCGCGAAAACTGAACCCGCACTTCACTCTCACTTTCTCTATACAACCAGGCGCTGGCCACCAGTAGCAGTAAGGGGAGGAGTAGTACCCAACCGCCACTGCTCCTGGATTTAGGATGGATCTCCATCTCCTTCATGGGCGGAGTTGCTATCCTCTTCTAAGATCTCATCTGGCTCTTCGGGAGGGACCAGACTCAGGTCAGCAACGCGATCGTCTGGCTCGAGGTCGATCAATTTGACCCCCAAAGTGGCCCTGGAAGCTGTCTGCCGAATATTCTCGGCCTGCAGGCGAATAATCTTTCCTTTGCTGGTGATCAGGATAATCTCTGATTCCGGCTGCACGTGGACCGCTCCAACCACATCTCCATTTCGATGATTGATCTTGATATTGATCACTCCCTGACCGGCACGGCCTTGCCGCCGATATTCAGAAACCGGGGTGCGTTTTCCGTAGCCATTTTCAGTTACTGAGAGGATGTCTCCACTTTCATCTCGAATGATTGCCATGCTGACAATCTCATCACCCTCTTTCAGAGACATGCCACGAACTCCGCGCGCGGTGCGACCCATTTCGCGAACATCCTGCTCTGAAAAGCGAATTGCCTTGCCCTTTCGGCTACAGAGCAGGATATGATCGTCTCCATAGCAAAGCTCAGCTCTTAGAAGCTGATCATCATCCTCGACGTGTCCGGCAATGATCCCTCCGGCCCGCGGATTCGAGAATGCGGAGAGGTGGGTTTTCTTGATGTATCCTTGACGTGAGACCATAGCCACTGAAGCCGAAATGTCGAAATCGGGGACAGCGATGATATCAGCGATCCTTTCATCCTTGCTGATGTCCAACAGCGTCACAATCGGCTTGCCTTTGCCGGCTGCACCAACATCAGGTATCTCATAAACTTTGAGCCAGTGGACTCGCCCGCGATCAGTGAATATGAGG
>DATGOF010000080.1:0-6905 GCA_035306285.1 Acidobacteriota bacterium
GGAGGGGGAAGCAATTTGTTTTCATCTGGCTGAAGAGCTGAACGGGACCGGGAAGAGGGCGATCCACCGAGTGCTCTTCAACGAGATCACAAAAAACGCCGTCCTGAAGGCCTTCGAGAATCCCACGACGATCGATCAAAACAAAGTGGAGGCCCAGCAGGCGCGGAGAATACTCGACCGCTTGGTGGGATACCAGGTGAGCCCTTTGCTATGGAAGAAAGTGCGGAAAGGGCTTTCGGCAGGAAGAGTTCAGACGGTGGCGTTGCGGATGATCGTGGATCGAGAGAAGGAGATCCGCGCCTTCAAACCAGAAGAGTACTGGAATTTTTCAGCCCGATTGAGAGCCGAGAATCCTCCTCCGTTTGAAGCCCGAGCGGTCCGCCGAGACGGGAAGAAGTTTAAGATTCCCAATCAAGAGCAGGCAAATGAGCTGCTGGCAGAACTCAAAAAGTCCGATTTCATCGTCCAGGATGTCAAGCGAAAGGAGCGCAAAAGGAATCCATTGCCTCCTTTCATCACCTCAAAACTGCAGCAGGATGCAGCACGACAGCTCAACTTTTCCGTCAAGAAGACGATGACCATTGCCCAGCGGCTTTATGAAGGAATTGAGCTGGGAGATGAAGGATCTGTCGGGTTGATCACCTATATGCGCACCGATTCCACCCGGATTTCCAGTAGTGCTGTGGGTGAGGTCCGGAAGTTTATCGGCAGTACCTACGGGGCAGATTTCCTGCCTGACAAGCCGAACCTCTATCGGAGCAAGAAGGGCGCACAAGATGCTCACGAAGCCATCCGGCCGACATCGGTGATGCGCCAGCCTGCTGATGTCAAAGCGTATCTTAATCGTGACGAGTTCAGGCTTTACGATTTGATATGGAAGCGTTTCGTAGCTTCACAGATGGCGCCAGCCGTGTTCGACCAGACCGAGATCGAAATCGAGGCCGGAAGAACTCTGTTTAAGGCGGTCGGGTCGATTCTTAAGTTCGAAGGTTTCCTGAAGGTTTATCAGGAAGGCAATGATACGGACGATCCGGTGGCGGAATCGGAAGCTGGAGACGAAGGACGAGTTCTGCCCGATGTATCGGTAGGCGAAAAGCTGAAGGTGGAAGAGCTCATGCATGAGCAGAAATTCACCCAGCCTCCACCTCGCTACAATGAAGCTAGTCTCGTGAAGGCGCTTGAAGAGAAGGGTATCGGGCGTCCTTCCACCTACCAATCAATCCTTTCTGTAATTACGCAGCGAGAGTATGTCTCGAAGGAGAACGGCCGCTTTGTTCCTTCAGAGTTGGGTGAAGTCGTCACCGAGTTGCTCGTCAATCATTTCGGCGAATTGTTCAATTATGACTACACAGCCCGGCTGGAGGAAGAACTGGACGAGATCGAGGAGGGTAAAGAAGACTGGGTGAAAGCGCTGAAGGATTTCTATGCCGAATTCAAGGAACGCCTCGATACCGCGCAGGATGAGATGAAGAACCTCAAGGAGGAGGAGATCCCGACCGACGAGATCTGCGAAAAATGCGGATCCAAGATGGTCATTCGGTGGGGCCGCTTCGGGCGATTCATGGCCTGCAGTAACTATCCCGAATGCCGAAATACCAAAGAGATTGCGCGAGAAGGATCGGTGGCTGACGAACTGGAGTCAGGCGAGCAGCCGAAAGAGATATGCTCCAAGTGTGGTCGTCCCATGGTGGTGAAGAAAGGCCGCTATGGGGAATTTCTCGCCTGCTCGGGCTATCCGGAATGCAAGAACACCAAGAAGATTGTCCGCGACCCGGAGGGGGAAGTTAAGGTTCACGAAGAGAAAACGTTGGACGAAAAATGTCCCCAGTGCGGAACTAACCTTGTCCAGAAGCACGGACGGTTTGGGGAGTTCATCGCTTGCGGAAATTACCCTGAGTGCCGCTACATCAAACCCAATCTGACAGGTGTTCGGTGTCCGAAATGTGAGAAAGGCGAGCTCGTCGAACGGAAATCCCGCCGCGGCAAAGTCTTTTATGGCTGTGAACGCTATCCCGATTGTGACTACGTGATGTGGAACAAGCCCCTTCCCAGGCAGTGTCCTTCCTGTGGTGCTCCTTTTCTGGTTGAAAAATATACCAAGCGGGAGGGGACAGTCATCATTTGTGAGAATCGAGATTGCGACTTCCGTGAGGTTCCTGAGGCGGCCGAAGCAGAGCAGCCGGCCGTTCAGGAGAGTGCCTGATTTGTGGGGAGAAAGCGCGCCCTTGATGATTGGGGCCGCTTTCTGGGCTGGGCTCTGAAATCTGACGAAACTCTCGATCATTATCCACATCTGGATAAGCTGAACGATCGTTGCAATAATAGCGTCTAGAAAAAGGAGCCCACCTGTGGTTGCTGAGTCATGGTTGCGAGCAGGTGGCTAATAAACTTTGGAAGGTCAGTTTATGAAACGAGTTTTCTTTTTTTCATCGAGTTTTCTCCCGCTTGGCGTCTTTTTGTTGCTAATTGGGCTGGCGGCTCCGGGAGATGCGACCGCAGGTAAGACGGTTTTCACCAATCGTTGCCAGATGTGCCATGGGGCCGATGGTCAGGGTAATCCAGCCATGGCGAAGATTCTCAAAGTCGAATTTCCGAAAATGGATTCCGAGTATATTCAGAAGAAGAAGGACGAGGAGATCAAAGAGATCGTTACAAAAGGAAAAGGAAAGATGCCTCCCGTCCAGGGAATCAGTGACTCGGACATTGAGAATGTGATCACCTACTTACGCACCTTTGACGACAAGAAATAGTTTTTGATTCTCGAAAGAGGAACGCGAAAGGTTGGGGAAGCCTCATTGGCGGGGGCTCGGCTGGTCCGTTTCCGGGGATGGTTATTGGCCTGACCGCAGGGACAGGTTTTTTACTTCAGCCCCTCGTCCGGCGATAAGGCCGGAAATCGACTTTGCACTGGTGGTTGGAGAGGAATGCCAGAAATCGTTTGTAGTCTGAAGGTGGCATTCGAAAGTGTTCAGTTAGGCGACGATAGCTTCCGTCACAATCCATGAGCCCGCGACTGACAATCTCCAGCATCTCGTCACGAGATAACTCCCTCTGCAGAAAGCGGTTTCGGACATCCCAAAAACTAATCCGTCCCGCTACGAGGTCCTCGAAGATACTGTCCACTTTGCTCCGTGGGGACCGCAGGCTTGATGATCCTTCGAGACGGGAAACGACTTGAGCGGCAGCGATGACATCTGAAGGGCATGTGTAGTAAAGGCTAGCAATAAGATTTTCGAGCTCGCGAACATTGCCCGGGAAGTGATGTCTTTGCAGGAGCCGCATTGCTCCGCCCGACAATCGAATCGATTTCTCATTCTCATGATTTAAGCGATCCAGAAAAGTGAGAGCCAGGAGGCGGATATCTCCTGGTCGGCGGCGAAGCGGAGGGAGATCGATATGAAACACGTTTAGGCGATGGTAGAGGTCTTCCCGAAACTGTCCTTCGGCCACCATCTGTTTCAGATTGCGATTGGTTGCCGCCACAACTCTGACATCCACGGCACGCTCCCGTGTGTCTCCCACACGCCGAACGCGTTTCTCCTGTAACACTCTCAGCATTCGCACCTGGAGATCAAGGCTCATTGTTGAGACTTCGTCGAGGAACAAAGTCCCGCCTGAGGCGGCCTCGAAAACTCCTTTCCGAGAAGCCGTAGCCCCGGTGAAGCTGCCCTGCATGTGGCCAAACAGTTCACTCTCTGCAAGATCAGTCGGAATGGCCGAGCAGTTTATTGCTATGAAGGGGCCCTTCGCCCGGTCGGAGTACTCATGCAAAGCTGTGGCGAAGAGCTCCTTGCCGGTCCCGCTTTCCCCTTCAATCAAGACAGTGGCCTGAGTCGGTGCGATCTGGCGGATCTGCTCAAAGATTTCGTGCATGATCGGATCGCGAGTAATGATTTTGCGTTGATTGCTGAGTTCCAGGCCCGGACGGCTGATCTTTGCCTGAGATTTGCTCATTCGGCTGCTATTCAGCTTCAATTTGATGATGCTGGATAGACAGGTGAGAAAGTCGACTTCCACTTCGAGGATGGCCTGTCGCTCTCGTTCAATGTACAGAAATACGTCGATGTCAGTTCCCGACTGGAGTGGCATTCCGAGAGCGGATCCTGGTGAGCCAGGCGCCGGAAAGGCTTCAATACGAACTTCAGGATCTTTCTGGTTGTTGAGCATCTCTCGTCCGGACCGACGGCAGATACCTCGGGAAGAAATGAGGCGAAATGAGTCGCTGTTTTTGTTTCGGATGAATAGATTAACCGCTGTGCCCGGCAGGGTATCCGCAATGACGGCGACAATTTCTCGAGTTACATCGGAAATCTCATGGAGGGACTGCAGCGACTCGCTGAACTGCTGCAATGCGAGCATGAAGCGGGGAGATGCGCGTCTCGATCTTTCCGAATTTTGTTCGAGGCGGAGAAGTTCGTTCTCGAGCGGAGCGATATGGGCTGCATGGAAGGACGGCTGATAGTTCTGTGGAAGCTTGCGATAGCGTTCTTTCAGGATGTCGATCGCTCGCTGAAACTGTTCCCGGGCCATCTGTTCGCGTTCCAGGCAAAGCTCGATTTCTCCCAGGAGTTGGTGGAGCTTGGCTTCCTGAAGGGGCCTTTCTATCGAGCGAGCGAACTGAAATGCTCTGAGGCAATGCGCCCGTGCCTTAGTGAAAGATCTATTTTGTTTCAGCCAGGCGGCCTTCAGGTAGTAGGTCTGAGCCAGCAAGGGCGGGTAATATTCGGCATGCGCCAGTTTGAGAGCATCTCGCAAGTAGGGAGCCGGATTTGCTAACTCAGGTTCACGAAGTGCAATCGCAGCTTGCAGCAGGCGAGTGCGGGTACGATAGTAGGGAACAGTTTCAGGAAAGCATTGGAGGGCGGCACTGGCTTCTGTATGGGCTTCCGATAGTCGATTCATCTGAAGGTAGGCGTGTCCAGCCAGTAGATGGTAACGGCCGCGTTCGCGCCTGAGCCGATCTCGAACTTCTCCAGCAACCTGTAAAGCCTCACCGGGCCGTCCGAGATTCAAGAGTATCCAGGCTTTCACCATCGTCCCATCAACGAGGGAGGACTCTTCGTCATGATCTATTGATAAGGCCTTTTGCAAGTGAGACAAGGCATCCTGAATCTCAAGCAAGTAGTTCTTATTTCTGGCAACCTCAATCAGTAGTTCGGCTTCGAGATGAGGGTTCTTGTTCGCCTGTAAGTTCCTGTCTACCAGTGTATTCAGAAGTGCTATACACTCAGAATGTTTGCCTCTCTTCCTCTGAATCATGCAGATTGCAATGTTGCCGTAAAGATCAAGCTCGCGATTGCTAAGGTCCCGTGCTATTCGAAGGGAAAACTCGTTCAGACGTAGACCTCTGTTAAAGTGACCGAGCTTCAGAGCATTTTCCCCAAGGTTGTATATTCGACCAGCTAAGCGGAGAGGATTATCCTGTCTAATAGATTCTTGAATGGCCTTAATTTCGAACGGTATAGCTAGGCTGTAGCGGCCCTGCTGGGCAAGAAAAAAATAAAGGGCGTGATACAGTTTTTCCCTTTCTTTTGCCGTGCAGCCTCCCGTCCTAAGCTTGCGAAAGATGATACTAGCAAGGGCCGCCGCTTCTGGATCGCGATTTTTTCGGGAAAGAGAACATAGTAGTTCTCCTAGAGCTTCACCGTAAAGCGATGGAGAACCTGTCTGAACAGATAGTTTCAAGGCTTCCTTAAGTGCAGACGAGGCTTTGAAGTTTCGTCCTTGAGCTGAGAAAATGCGTCCCTGTATGGTTAGGAAAAAGGAGCGATCATCATCAGTGGTGCAATCTTCAGCAAGGAACTCCTGTATCCTCGTCAGGCACAGTTCGTTTCGCCCACATAGATATAACGAGGTCACCAGCAATCGTTCATAACCTCTGCGCTCCCTCAGCAGGTGAGGTAGACTAAATAGTTCTTCAAGAAGACTCGCCGCCTTTGAGTAGAGTTGTCTCTCGAAGAGGCCGTGGATGGTTCCTTTTAGATAACGGTTGATTAACTGATTGTCGCGAGCCTTCAAAGAAAGTGATGTGAGTTGGCATTTCAAATCAAAATTCTGAGATTTGAGAAACTCACGCTCTAAAGAACACGCAGCAAGCGCATATAGTCGGATGAGTTCATCAGGAGGAGTGTCCTGCCGAATGACCCTTGCGAGCCAATTTCCCTTCAAGCCAACTTGGGTCAGTTGAATACCACCGGAAATGTCTACAAGACCCTCCGTAGCAAGAGTAACTGCTGTCTCCAATACGTCATTTTGGGCTTGACAAACCAGAGATGCTAGGACTTCCAACGGCACGTGCCTCTGAAACAAAGCTAGACCCCGCAGCAATTGGATTTCCTCAAGCGATAAACTTGCCAATCGCCTCCTTATGTGTTCTATTACACCAGATGGAATGTCCAGATTCTCGATATCTCTCCAGATGAAATCGAGGTATCCAGTTCCGGTATTGGACTGCCAGTCACTACATTGTTGGAGGACTTGAAGAAATGCTGCTGAATAGAAGGGATGGCCGCTGCAGCATTCCCAGGCGAAGTCGACAAGTCTGTCGAATGACCTACCCAAAGAGTGATCGATAAAAAGGGTTAAATCCTGCTGGTCAAAGTTCTTGAGTTCTATCTCTAAATAATTCGGGTGCGTGTTGATCCTTCTGATAAGAGACTCGACTGCGTCATTTGCTGGCCGGACAGGAAATTCTAGTAGAACGATGTTGCCATTTTCTTTGTAAAGATCAATAAAAGAGGCATCAGTCTCCTTCATTGACTGCAGATCTCCCGCATAGATGACATTGTGCCCGAAGCGACAGCTACAATCCCTAATCTTTCGTGAGGGCGTGTATGGAAAAGTCTGGTGCCCCAAGCCTTGCCACGCCGAGGACCGTTCCATTCCGAAGCCGGTAGAACGTTCCC
>DATGOF010000081.1:0-4292 GCA_035306285.1 Acidobacteriota bacterium
AACAGGATAGTTGTGACTGGTCGCCCTATTGCAGTATCTGAAACAAACATAGAAACCTCTTTACCGCGGCTAAGCTTGATCTAGGCCGGTGACTTCGAGCTCGTCATACGATCGACGTTTCCGAGCACCAATCATCGACAGAGTCCCTCAAAAAAAATCCGGGTGAATTCCGTGAGCCAGCTCGATTCATCGGGGTGAGATCCAGGGTCACGAAAAAGAGTGCGGACCATTACATGATAATTCAGCATCCCGAGGAATGCGCGCGCTGTCACTTCCGGATTGGCTTCTCGGTACTTTCCCTCTTCTTGGCCTTTTTGGATTCTTTCCACAATCAAGTCATAGTAGATGCGGAGCTGTCGTTCGTAGTATCTGCGGGAGAGACTATGTCCTTGCAGGGCAGCATAGAGGAGAATTCTAACCTCTTCGGGATGATTGCTGTAATGAGCATAGATACCTTCTGCCAGCTTCTGAAGAAAGCAACGATCATCCAGAGTTTCGCCATTTTCGGGTGTGACGGGTTCGGCCTGGCGAACCAGATAATCGAGAACGGCTTCGAAGAGATCTTCTTTGCTGGAGAAGTAGCGATAAACCAGAGCCTCGCTAATTCCAGCATCACGTGCCAGCCGTTTGATGGTCGATCCCCTGAAGCCGTAGCGCGCAAAAGTGTCTATAGCCGACCGGACGATCGCATCTCTTCGGGTTCCGCTTTCGTAATGATAAATCTTCTTTTCATGCATAGAAAGTTTGGTACCCCCGCCAGAGTGAGTAAACATTTACTCACACCTCAGCCGACCAATTCAAGTTGACCCCAGTCGCGCAACGAACAGGCTCAATCTTCGATTAAAAGCTGAATAGATAGGTCAGTTTGGCAATCAACGCCCGCTCTATGACATCCCCTGTTTGACTGCGGCGCTCATTATAAACAAGGAAGAAGTCGCTGAGCGGCTTATGAATGAAGTTGAAGCGGATGTTGCTGATGATCTCTTCTTCACTGCTGTTGTACTGGATCAGCGCATTGAGAAACATGTTGGTCGCGAATGAATAATTCAGCCGCGTGGTAACGAGATTGGTCCGGAAGTCCCCCGATGGAAGCTCCACGTCGTTGTGGTTCCAGAGTACTCCTGCCTGGAATCGATAGCTGGGCTGAAAATTCACTCCCAGCGTATAGCTGTCCCGGTTTCCATCAAAGAACTCGCCGGACCTCAGTCCGACTTCAGTGTGCACCATCCTGCTCTTGTCGGTAATGTAGGAGACTGCAAACTCGTCAAAGTAGTAGTCGCCGACTCCGATGAATTGACCACTACGGATCTCGAACGGCTCATCGAGTCGCTCGAAATTCGATTCGCGTTCGAAAGAGAGCACACTGCTGTCACTGAATGTGAATTCGAGTTCAGCCTCAATCGCTCGTGTTTCGAGCAAAGATGTTTCCTGTCCGGTGATGTAGTCAATCTTGACGGAAGGTTTCACCTCACGAAGCCAGGGAATCGACTCCTCAGGGCGAGGAGTGATACCGACATCCACAACCGACTTATTGATACCGACTCTCGGCACAAAGCCAACTTCGGGATTAAAGTTTTCGCCTATCCTGAGATGACCGCCATAGAGATCGAAAAAATCGTCTTTCCAGGAGATCTCAAAGTCACTAGCAGTATCCTCTCCCGAAAGATTCTCGGTTTCGGTGCGGACGATATATGCCGTAAGGTCCAGATAATTGAAGAAGTTGAAGTTGCTGTCAACTCCGTAGGTTCTGTTTGAGTCAGAGCCGTTCTGATACTTGTTAATGAACAGGCCTCCCACATCCGACTGGCGTAAGAAATCCCGCCGCACTCGCAAAACGGAAAAGTTGGTTGAAGGGGTATCCTCGAACTCTCCTGTCTGCATTGACAGCAGACCCAGCGTGTACTTGCCAGCCCGGCCTGTCAGGCGAGCGCCGCCATGCACTGGAACAAGCCTCCCATTACCACTTCGGTCTTCGACTATCCCGATTCGCCGACTAAAAAAGGGAATTAAATCAGGGCTGTTCTGCTCTCTCGGGCGGCGTCCCCACTCGAATATCCCTGCATTCTCCAGAAAGAACTCGCGCTTTTCGGGAAAAAAGAGGCTGAAACGTGTGAGATTAATCTGTTCTTCGTCTGCTTCCACCTGGGAGAAATCAGTGTTGATGGTTGCGTCGAAAGTAAGCTGAGAGGTGACTCCATACTTTACATCAACGCCGGCATCGGGCATGAAATCGACATCATCTGCTTCCCGGCGAAGAATAGGAGCGGACACATAGGGCTTCACGTAAAGATTTCGACCTTGTTGGAGCCCGGACAGCCCGGATAGCGTCCCTCCCAGCGAAATCTTTCCCAGCCGGTAGTTGGGTGGAAGAGGGGCCCAGTAGGAATCCTCGAATTTTCGTCGCACACGACGTTCGAAGTTGACTCCCCAGATCTGTTTCGGAGCCCTGCTAAAGCGCAGGGTTTTGAATGGAATCGCCATCTCAATCTGCCAACCTCTTTCGTCGATGTGTGTTTCGACATACCAGATACCGTCCCAGCTTGTATTTCCGGCTGCCCCATCAGCACCGATCTGCATATCAAACTTGGCGGCACCTGGATTCGTCCCGAATAGAAAAGAGTTGCGGTCGTCGTCGTAGGTATCAAAGATTACCTGGAAGCCGTCACTATCGAGTGTATAGAAGTCCCTGGTGATGTCGTTGATGATGATTCCGTCCGCACCGGCCGAATCAAAACAATAAACGCCCAGGTAAAGATTATCGTCATCGTAAAGAATACGGACTTCAGTCGGCTCAGAGGCCGGCTGGCCGGTGGAGGGAATCTTTTGTATGAAATTCTCGGCCGGCTCGGCCAACTGCCACTCGGCCTCATCCAGCTTCCCATCGACCACGATAGGACCCTCGATTTGCACAGCTTTGACTTCGAGTTGTTTGTAGTAGTTGGCATAATCGATGTTCTGGCCAAGTGCACTGGGGGCCGCCACTATTGTCAGGAGCAACCAGTAAAATCTTGTCATGTAAGTCGCTCCCCGGTTGGCCGGCTACCATCTGCGCGCGAAGCGCCAAGCGTTCTAAAAGAAATCATCTCAATGACTTACTCAACAGTTCCAGACCCACAAATCGTTGAATTCCTGATCCTGTCAGGGAGATTTCTGGACGCAAATATGGTCACGGGGCAAGGCAGCCTGTTGAGAACCCTCCAGGCCTCAGGCTGACAGAGGAGACTTCACCTGAGGGATCTACTTATATTAAGCTACGACCGGTTTGACGAGCAGGTCGTTTGCAGTCCACATCTGCAATCCGCCTATATCGTGGCGTTTCGGGGGGAGTCTGTCAAGATTTGACCAGTCCGCAAGGAAAGAACAGGTGACGATCAAGAGTGAGACGAGGCCGAACATCTTGCGAAACTATCTGCCGGTGGTTCTGTCTCTTTTTATGTTCATTTCGGCACTTCAGGGGCAGGAAGGTCCGCGTGAGCAGGTTACGGTCACAGCCACGGCTCAACCCGTGCCCTTCGAGAACCTGGCTCGCAGTGTCAGAGTGATAACCCGCGACGAAATCGAGAGTCTACCCGCTCAATCATTAGCCGACCTTCTTCGCTATGCGGCGAGCGTCGATGTCAGGTCGCGCGGGTCGTTTGGAATTCAGTCAGATTTTTCAATTCGTGGGGCCGGCTTTGGGCAGGTCCTGGTAATGTTGGATGGTGTACGGCTCAACGATTCGCAATCTGGACACCACAATGGGGATATTCCCGTATCTTTGCACGACGTCGAGCGGATCGAAGTGCTTTACGGACCTGGCTCATCACTGCACGGCGGTGACGCTCTGGCCGGAGCGATCAACATCATTACCCGGAAATCAGAACGCACCTCGCAGGTTACATTCTCGGGCGGCGAGCACGGACTTTTCGAAGGAGCGGGGACTTTTCAGTACGGCACCGGTAGTGTCCGCGAGTTTTTCTCTTTCTGGGGCAATCGGTCGTCCGGATTCATGTTCGATCGCGATTTCCGAACAATCGGGGTTAGTAGCCTCACTTCCATCGGCGATCATACTTATTTTCGATTCTCGCATCTTGACAAGGACTTCGGCGCCAATGGTTTTTACGGGCCTTCACCATCGCGTGAGTGGACTGATGCCACCCTGGTCTCTTTTGAAAGGGAGGATCGCCTGGGAGGGCAATGGAGTCTCACCAGCGACATTTCATTTCGGCGCCACGGAGACCACTTTCTCTGGGATCTCAATCGACCGGGCTTCGCGGAAAACTTTCACCGAACTTATGCCTTGTCGGGTTCTG
>DATGOF010000082.1:0-2933 GCA_035306285.1 Acidobacteriota bacterium
AACGCTCGGGTGAACCTGCTATTTTGTTTTACCGATTGGACAATGTGAGCGAGTTTGCAGAGCAGTTTCGGGAAGGTATCAGCGCAGCCCCGCAGAGTGAGAAATTGGAAATTACTGGATACGGGCCGGAGCGAGTCGACACATGGCCGGAGCTAGGTCCCGCAATGTGGTTTACTGCCAGGGAAATCACCCCTACGACCACAGTATATATGGAAGGCCTCGGCCTTGAGACCGTCCGGTACTCTGACCGAGTGACGGCACGAGTTCCGGCCGATGCAATCGAGAGAGGCCACCGCTATGAACTTTTCTTGTATGACCCAAAACGTCATGCCCGCTCTCAATCGGTGTTCTTGACAGTGGCGGAGTAGCTGAACCCTCACCCCTTTCAGCGTCGAAGGAATCAACCTTGAGTTTCGTCTTTCTGAAATCCACTCTCCGCACTTCTCAGGCGCCAACCTCTGGCTGATGGTGTCTTGTCTCAGGGTTCTTCGAGTCAGAGACGGTATTCCTTTATTTTTTGGCTCGTCCATTCAACCGAATTCCCGACGGTAGCCATGAGAACTTTTGTTACTGGCACGTCCGTCTGCCAAACAGGAACTTCAAAGCTGAACCGACCGCTCCATTGCCAACCAGGATCGATCAGGATCGGTCGCGGTAGCTCACCGGACGCAGCCGCCCACACTCGTCGATGACGTTCGTCTCGCTTCCAGGAGCAATGTCCGTATTGTGTGCAGAGGCACAAAGCCAACCAGCCGTCGTCTTCCGAACGACAAATGACATCACAGTCGAGCGAGGGCGCGGTGCACTCACTTTGCCGATCGGACTCTGGCCGCTGAGCACCATGCAAGCGTGGACAACGGCAGTCTCGTCCGACAATCGCTTGATTCTGATGTCGATTGTTTGCAGGAACGATTCGTTAAAAATTCGTGTCAATCCGTAAGCATGAGCCTTCCGAATCTCCTCGCGTGTGTGCCACCACAGGCCGGTCACATTGACGAACTCAGCATCCTCATCGAAGAGGGCGGCTATGGCATCCGGATCGCGCGCATTCCAGGCTGTCACAAAGGCGCCAACGATATCTTCAGGTCGTTCAAGCGACCGCCTATTCATCGTCGCCGTGCTTGGCCCGCGCTGGAGTCTGCTGGTCCTCCGCCTGTGTGTCGCTTATTTCATGCAACAGATCGTAGTCACATGGGTTTGGCAGCGTCGATGGGGGATCGCTTGCCGGAAATGTCTCCGCCAGTGTATGGTCTAGTGCCGCTTCTCGAATCCAGCGTTCTTCCTCGGGCGTGCGTTTATTCTCCATAGAATGTCTCATATCCTTTATTCCCATTGTGGGCTCAATCGATAGAAACGTCCACTTCTACCAGGATCAAATGCCCTTCAATCGCTGCGGCGTCCCGGTCATGTTGACCAGCCTACTGGCGAGCGACCTGGCAATAAGAACTTCTTCATCACCACAGATACACAGACGACACGCAGGATTTCAAACTTTCGAATCGTCTTTGTGTACTTCGTACCGGAGCTCAACCATACCAGGGCTCATGTGGCGAACCGACACCAGGTGCAAAACAGGGCTGAACACACGGCGAGGGAAAAGCGGCTTACCTTTGCCGAGTGTGACTGAACCGACCTGAACGATCAGTTCGTCCAGCAGACCGGCATCATAGAATTGTGCGGCCAGCTCACCGCCTCCTACGACCCAGATGTTCTTCTTGCCGGCAATCGCCCGCATTTCTGCATGGATCGGGCGCACATCTCCCTTGACGAATCGAATGTCTGCGCCTTCGATAATCGGAAGCCCACGATTGGAGAATATCCAGGCCGGTTGGATATAGGGCCACGGCGAACCGGTCTCAGAAATAGCCATTTCTCTGTTGTGCACTATCCACTCATAGGTCACTGATCCCATGGCTAATGCGCCTACTTCCGAGATGAACTGCGGGTAGCTGGAGCTATTCAAATCGCCCAGAGGAAATAGCCAGTCCACAGAGTCGTCTTCGGTGGCGATGAAACCATCCAGACTGGCGGCTGTGTAGTACTGAGTTTTCATAGCCTCGTTCGCCTCTTCTTAAGTTTATTTCGAACTCCGATCGTCAGCGCTCTTGCAGCTCGAGATGCTTCGAAATCTTATCACTCTGTGTCTTCTGTACCTCTGCGGTTCTAAGACCCACCCAATAACACGCACTTGGTTAGCGCCTTCGGTCTGGATACAATCCACTTTTGGCACAGTTAGCTCTAGGAGGTAGTCGCATGATTGAATGCGTTGAAAAGGATGACGTCTCTCCCGTATGTCCTCACTGTAATGAAGTGTTGGTCTCCGTGTGGTGTCGCCGCCTGAGCAGCACATTCGGCAAGCGTTACGTCTATTTCTGTCCCGGGTGCCGAAAGGTTCTTGGAGTCTCACATCGAAAGGGATTTTGGATGGGATAAGCTTTCTGGGAAATTCGCTTTAATCGCAAAGGGACGGAGGACACGGAGGGATAACTAAAGAACTCCCTCTGTGCCTTCCATGAGAAGGCCATAAATTGTCAAGGGCAACGTGGTGCCGGTTGTGCCGGCCAAAGGCAGGCACCACTCGTTCAATGTTGAATGTTGACTCTGTTTCACCGTCCGCTTTGGATGACAGCTTGAACCGCTGAGCAAGAAAGATGATCGCCAGGCTTCCATTCGCACTCTGTTTCATCGAACTGTCATCGACGGGTGCCATGTAGGGGTCCGTTATCAGTGGGTGCTGCTTATCTCGGTGTCGGGCTCCCTTGTGAGGGCCAGGGCACAGACCGCAGTCACCCGGACAGGGCGATTGCTTTGCTGTTGAAGCGGATCCATCGGTAAAACCGATGGGGATGGGCAAATCCTCCCGATGGTCCGGTTAAAAATTGGGCGACAGCTGAAGATTTCTTTCTGCGGATCGTAGCCTTTGGAAGCCGATC
>DATGOF010000083.1:0-5872 GCA_035306285.1 Acidobacteriota bacterium
TCGTTGGAACCCGAAGATGAAGGAGTTCATCTTTGGTGAGCGTAACGGCATCCATATCATCGATCTACAGCAGACACTCAGGCTTTTCAGCGAGGCAGTCGACTTCGTGTCAGAGATCGCTTCTCAAGGGAAAGAAATCCTATTTGTTGGAACGAAGCGACAGGCTCAGGAAGCGATCGAAGAAGACGCGCGTCGCTGCGGGATGCATTTCATCACTAACCGCTGGCTGGGTGGCCTCCTGACCAACTTCAGTACCGTTCAGAATAGTATCAAGCGTTACAAAGAGTTGGAGGCTATGAAGGAGAATGGCTTCTATGAGAGGCTCTCCAAGAAGGAAGTAGCTCAGCTCGAACGGGAACGCAAGAAACTCGACAAGAATCTCCGCGGTATCCGGAACATGGAGCGTCTGCCGGACGCGGTTTTCATTATTGACTCGGAACGAGAGGCCATTGCGGTCAAGGAGGCAAGCCGCCTGGGGATCCCTATTATCGCGGTGGTAGACACAAATTCAGATCCTGATCTGATTGATTACGTTATCCCGGGGAACGATGATGCGCTCCGATCAGTGAAACTATTCACCGAGACTATCGCAGACGCAATCATCGCCGGCCGCTCTATCTGGGAAGCAAGAGTCGCCGAAGAGCAGCGTAAGGCGAAGGAGAAGGCCGAGAAAGAAGCTGCTGCACGGGCAGAAGCCAGGGCGGCAAGAGAGAAGGCTCGGGCTGAAAGAGAGGCTCAAGCGCAAGCTGAAGCGAAGGCTCGAGCAGAAGCTGAAGCGAAGGCCAAAAAAGAAGCCGAAGCAACAGTTGGTGAAGCAGTAGAAGCAAAGGTCGAAGAGGAAGCGAAGGCCGAAGAGAAAGCCGAAGTAAAGGCCGAAGAGGAAGCTCCTTCTGAGACGAAGGAAACTGTGGAGGAGCCGGTCGGACAAGAGACAGCGGAAGCCGCTACAGAGGCTTCTAAACAGCCACCTGAATCTAAAGCGCAAACTAAAGATGACGCCGTTTCGACCGAGGCTGCGGAAAGTGCCGAATCTGTGAATGCGGCTGATGAGGCTTCCGACCGGGAACCAGCCACGAAGACTTCCCCCAGGAAGTCGAAAAAGTCTGCTGAAACGCAGACAGCGGCAGAACCTCGTAAAGCTGCCGCGTCAAAGAAAAAGCCCGCCAAGGACCAGGCGACTGAGGCCGTCGAGAGCCAGGAGGAATCCGAGTCCGATGGTCAGGAGGAGGAAGCAGAAGACTCCTCTGGAGAAAACAAGCCGCCGGTCGAGGCCAAAGCAGAATCCTGAATTGATCAAGGTCGCTGATCCCGTTTGTCGCTGATCTCTGTGTAGAGACATGCACCCGGGCATTATCAGTACAGCCCAGCTATGAGCGGTGATCTTCGGCGATCAGGTGGTGAGCTGTTCACAGAATCAGCTCTTGCAGACCCCATAACGGAGGTTTCAATGTCTATAAGTGCGCAACAGGTGAAAGAGCTCCGCGATAAGACCGGAGCGGGAATGATGGAATGCAAGAAGGCACTCACCGAATCAGGGGGTGATTTCGAACAGGCCGTTAAGATTCTGCGAGAAAGAGGATTGGCGGCAGCCGCGAAGAAGGCGGGAAGAGCCACCTCGGAGGGCCTGGTTGGGCACTATATTCATGCTGGCGGAAAGATCGGCGTTCTCGTTGAAGTCAATTGTGAAACCGATTTCGTCGCTCGCACCGAGGAGTTTCAGGAACTCGTACGCGACCTGGCCATGCAGGTGGCTGCCGCTAATCCTCAGTATGTGCGCCGGGAAGATGTCCCGGCCGAAACTCTCGAGAAAGAGAGGGAAATTCTGCGCAATCAGGCGCTCGGAGAGGGGAAGCCGGAAGCCATTGCGGACAAAATTGTTGAAGGTCGCCTGAAGAAGTATTATGCTGAAAATTGCTTGTACGAGCAGGTTTTCATTAAAGATACCGATATAACGGTGGAAGAGTTGATCAAGTCAAAAATCGCCACTTTGAAAGAGAATATAACCGTGCGTCGCTTTGCTCGTTTCGAAGTCGGCGAAGATCTCTCCCAGTAACCGGGCTGAAATAATCGAACCAGGAGCAGGGTTTTAAGCAGTGACGTCAGGCGGTCCCGTGCAGACAGAAGAAAAGACCGTAGTCGACCCTGTTTCTATTGAAAAGCCCTGTTATCGCCGGGTCTTGATAAAGGTCAGCGGCGAAGCCTTGATGGGGGAGAAGGGATTTGGCGTTGATCCCGCCGTGATGGAGACGATCGCTCTCCAAATTAAGGAAATCCATCAGTTAGGCCTGGAGATCGCTATTGTTGTCGGAGGGGGCAACATCATTCGTGGCGTCGCCGTCAGCGAAGCTGGATTCGACCGCGCGACGGGCGATTACATGGGGATGCTGGCGACGGTAATCAACTCTCTCGCCTTGCAGAACGCTCTTGAAAAACTGGGGATATTCACCCGAGTGCTAAGCGCCATCAATATGGCAGAGGTAGCAGAGCCCTTTATTCGTCGCCGGGCTATTCGCCATCTGGAGAAAAAGCGCGTCGTTATCTTTGCTGCGGGTACGGGGAATCCCTATTTTTCGACCGATACGGCCGCTGCTTTGCGCGCCATGGAAATCAAGGCCGAGATTATTCTCAAGGCAACCAAGGTTGACGGTGTGTTCGATTCAGACCCGATGACCAACAAAGACGCAAAATTCTTTGAGCGTCTGACCTACCTCGAAGTCCTTGAGAAAGGCCTCAGAGTGATGGATACAACCGCAATCTCACTCTGTATGGACAACCAGCTCCCGATCCTGGTATTCAATTTACGGGAAAAGGGGAATATACGGGATGCTGTTCTGGGAAAGAAGATCGGTTCCCTGATCACTAACTGAACGCTCTTTCAGGAAATCAAGGATGACTCAGCAGATTCTTTCGGAAATGAAGCAGCGTATGCAGAAAACGCTGGATGATCTTGCTCAAGAGTTGACCACCCTTCGAACCGGGAGGGCTACAGTGCATTTGCTGGATCACGTAATGGTTGACTATTACGGTTCACCGACACCGGTCAATCAGCTCGCCACCGTGCACGCTCCTGAACCGAACCTGCTCACTGTGCAGCCCTGGGATGTCTCTCAGATCGCCAGTATAGAGAAGGCAATCCTTGCTTCCGGACTTGGCCTGAATCCTCAGAACGATGGCAGACTGATCCGGGTCCCAATTCCGCCTTTGACAGAAGAGCGGCGGCAGGCACTGGCTCGCCAGGTTGGAAAGATCGCAGAAGAACATCGGACGGCAATTCGTCAGATTCGCCGCGATGCGAACGATCGGATCAAGAAGAAGCAAAAGAACAAAGAAATTTCTGAGGATGAAGAGTACCGAGCGCACGAAGAGGTGCAAAAGGTAACCGATGAGTTCATCGGAAAAATTGACCAGCTAATGCAGGCCAAGGAAAAAGAGATTCTTGGAGAGTAGTGACTGCTGCGGCTGATCTTTCCGCCAGCCAACACTCTATTGGGATTCCTCTACTGCGACACTCGGCGCGATCTGACCCTCTTTATGAAAACTTTCGGCGACAATCTTCGTCTTTACTGTCGGGCGTCGACGGAATAGAGTCCAACTTGCTCGATGGCAGCAAGGTTATTTATCCTAATGGACGAAGGAGATGGGATGCCAGAGTGGCAAGGTATGGAAATCAGCGACGAGATCTCGCAGATACAGCCTTCCTCGGAGTATCCGGATCGCCGTTCCTTCAGAAGTGAAGTTCGTAGCTGGATGCGAGACGTCTTCTTTGCGGCCATGACCGCAATCTTAATCGTCATCTTCGTGGTCCAGCCTGTAAAAGTTGAAGGAACGAGCATGCAGCCTGAGTTGTCCGACCAGGAGCGGATATTTGTGAATAAGTTTGTTTACCACTTCTCCGAGATCGAGCGAGGAGATGTGGTTGTATTCTGGTATCCGAGAGATCCGACGAAATCGTTCATTAAGCGTGTGATCGGTCTTCCTGGGGAGCGTGTCGAGATTAATGAGGGCGTTGTCTACTTAAATGGAGAGCCGCTCCGTGAGCCATACCTTATACCCCGGTTTCACGATAATCGCTCCTTCGGACCAATAAGAGTTACTCCCAACCATTACTTTGTGCTGGGAGATCACCGCAACTCCAGTAATGACAGTCGCAACTGGGGATTGGTGCCGAGAGAAAACATTTTCGGGAAGGCGATTCTGCGCTACTGGCCCGTCTCCAAGCTGGGGTTAATCAACTAATCAAAACTAGAAAAAACAAACATGGAAGATAAGAAGGCGGTACTTTACCTGGAAGATGGAACTGTGTTCGAAGGAAGAGCCTTCGGCGCCATAGGCGAGAGTGTCGGTGAGGTGGTCTTCAATACCGCCATGACCGGGTATCAGGAAGTCCTGACCGATCCCTCCTATGCCGGTCAGATCGTCACCATGACCCACCCTGAAATAGGCAACTATGGAACCAATCGAGATGATCAGGAATCAAGGCGGCCATTTGTGCGCGGATTCGTAGTGCGGGAGTGCAGCCCCATCTTCAGCAGCTGGAGAGGGCAACAAACTCTGGACGAATACCTGAAGGAGAATGGAGTTTGTGGGATCTCTGAAATAGATACACGTGCGCTGGTGCGACGTATTCGAGAAGTCGGAGCGATGCGAGGTGTAATTTCATCCTCTAGTTTCTCCCTCGATACTCTCCGTGCCAGGGTCTTGGAGCATCCGTCCATGAAGGGAAGTGACTATGTTCGTTCCGTGACGATTTCGGACAGGTACGAGTGGCCGGCGGAAGAGGCACGCTTTAGAGTAGTGGCATACGATTACGGCATAAAAAAGAATATCCTGCGGTCACTGGCCCGGCGCGGGTGTGAATCAATTGTTGTGCCTGCTACGACCAGTGCCGAGGACGTCCTGGCCCTTAATCCCGACGGAATCTTTCTGTCCAACGGACCCGGTGACCCGGAACCCCTGGAATACTGTGTGGAAAATGTTCGGAAGCTGGTCGGGAAAAAGCCGATCTTCGGTATCTGTCTCGGACATCAGATCCTGGGACTGGCTTTCGGAGGTTCGACATTCAAGCTGAAGTTCGGACACCGTGGTGCCAATCAGCCGGTCAAGAATCTTATTACGGGCAAGGTAGAAATAACCTGCCAGAACCACGGGTTTGCCGTGGACGCAGATTCACTGAAGGACAGCGAGATCCAGTTGACCCACATCAATCTGAACGATCAGACGCTAGAAGGTCTCCGGCACCGATACATGCCCGTTTTTTCGGTGCAATATCACCCCGAAGCATCCCCCGGACCCCACGACTCGTATTACCTCTTTGACGAATTCATCCGCCTAATGGAGGAAGAAAAGAAATAGGCTTTTACTCAAGGACTTGCATGTTATGCCCAGGCGAGAAGACATAAAGAAGATTTTGATCATAGGCTCTGGCCCGATTGTGATTGGCCAAGCCTGCGAGTTTGACTATTCCGGCACGCAGGCCTGTAAGGCACTGCTGGCGGATGGCTATCAAGTCGTCCTGGTGAATTCCAATCCAGCCACCATCATGACCGACCCCGAGTTTGCGTCGCGTACCTATGTGGAGCCGTTATCGTTTGAGTATGTTGCCGAGATCATCGCTCGCGAACGTCCCGACGCACTCTTGCCCACTGTGGGTGGGCAAACTGGGTTAAATGTTTCAGTAGAGCTCTGTGAAAGGGGAGTGCTCGACGAATACGACGTGGAAATGGTTGGGGCCAAGCTGAACGCTATCAAAGTGGCAGAGGATCGGCGTCTCTTCCGAGCAGCTATCGAGGAGATCGGGTTGGAAGTCCCGCGCTCCGGTTTCGCCAACAGTCTGAAGGAGGCTGAGGCCTTGCTGGAAACAGTGGGATTGCCG
>DATGOF010000084.1:0-2972 GCA_035306285.1 Acidobacteriota bacterium
TCCGCCACCCGGTCGAGATCGCCCGAACACAGGGGGCGGACCCGTGCCCGGGCGATTGGCGGATTAAGCTCAAATGACATCAACTCAAACCGCAACTGAGGGAGAGGCACGCAATGCCAACCTCTTTGCTCGTAATATACCGGGCCGATTGCCGAAAAGAGAAAGGCGAGACGGTATCCCTCTGACTTGAGGTACTCCTCCGTTTCGTTAAGCAGCAATTCCGCGTACCCCTTCCCCCGATGATGCGGAAGAGTGAGGAGGCTCCCAATACCGCCGGCACGGACGGGTCCACATCCCAGCTGTAGCGTCCGACTCCACACTCTCAGGTGACTCACAATCTCGCCCGAATGCTCTAAGACTCGAGTTTGATCCAGCCTATAAGTAGGATCTTCAAGAACGTAGCTGAGGTAGCGTTGAATGCTAGGCTCGTGAGGCCGGAAGACCTGGTGCTGGAGCCGAGCCAGATAGACGAGTTCACTGTTCCTTGCCGCACGTGAGTTGGCCATAAGAGACTCCGGGTTTGATTTCCTTATCTCGACCTTCGTGAGAGAAGCCCGCTCCGTGCGGGTTGACCGGTTCAGTTTGTTTCATTTTACTGATGAACATGCAGAAATATACACAGCTCGCCCAAGGTTTGCCTCGAACTTTACGATTGGGTCTGGCTACTCGAGGCAATAGCCGACTCCAGCCCCGGGATGTCTTCCTGGCTCTCGACGTAGGAGTGAATTACTTCAACTGGTGCGGTTACCCAGACGGCTTAAGCGATGCTCTGGCCCAGCTTCCCGCCAACAGACGGGAAAAGATTGTCATCGCCGCTCAGTTCTCCGCTCGGTCCGCTGAAGAAGCTGAGACAGAACTTGATGAGATCCTGAAGGTGCTGAACACCGAATACATCGATATTGTCACCTTCTACTACGTCGAATCGAACGACGAGTGGCAGCAAATCATTTCCCCTTCTGGCTCCATGGGTTACTTTCAGAATGCTCAACGGCTAGGTAAGGTACGTCTGCTTGGTCTCACCAGTCATCAGCGGCAACTTGCGGCTGCTTGGGCCCAATCCGGTTTGCTTGATTTGTTAATGATCCGCTTTAACGCGGCCCACCGAAAAGCGATGCAGGAGGTTTTCCCGGTAACGAGGCGCCTCGGGATTCCGGTGGTGGCATTCACCTGTCTTCGCTGGACTACCCTGCTGAAGGCAACACCTGCCAATGAGCCCAACTATACTCCGGCCCCGGCACTGGAATGGTACCGATATGTCCTGTCGCATTCTGAGATAGCGGTTGCTTTGATGGCGCCCGGAGACACGAAGCAGCTGAAAGAAAACTTGCGGCTGCTTGAAGATTGGCGGCCGCTTTCAGAGGGAGAGATAGCCCAATTCAATCGTCAGGGTGACCTAGTTCGACATTTCCATTCCAATTTCCCTTAACGGGGTGATATTTAAGTAAAAACCAATTAATGTTTGGATGAAGCCCTAGTTGGTTCTGTGATGCTTTCATCGCCTGCCCTGGACACGATGAAGATTCCGGAAGCTACGGCGCCGACACCGAGGAGAAAGCGGAGAGTAAGAGTCTCTCCCAACAGGAGGCTGCTCAACAGCACGCCAAATATCGGAATGCTGAACTGGAAGGAGGTCAACTGGCTGGCCGCATAGCGTCCCAGAAGAACTGTCCAGACAAGGAAACAAAAGCCGGCAATCACAAGTCCCTGGTAGAAGACTCCCATTAAGACTTCGGCTGAGAGCTCGTATTCCACACCACCTTCCAGCAAATAACTCAACAGGAAGAAGCCGGGCACACCATAAGCCATCTCCCAGAAAACGACCTGTATGGGCCCGAGGGTTCTGAGCAGGTGCTTCATATAGATATAAATCAGTCCCAGCAGGAAGCCGCTTAGAAGGGTCAACACGTTGCCCACGACGATGTTCTGGGCGGATGAACTTTCCAGAAATATCGCGCTAACTCCGGCAAAAGCAAGGAGCAGTCCAAGCGCCTTTTTTCCGGTAAGGCGATCGCCTGGTATGAGCCGGTGGGCCAGCAGCGCTACGAAGAGTGGACTGGTGTTGAGCAAGACGACTGCATATCCGCTGGTCGTGTAGCCGGTGCCAATATTGAGCACACTGATCTGCAGGATGAAGAGAAGTCCTAGTGGCAGCAGCGCCAGGTGTTGCCGGGTAGCAGGAAAAAGGGGAATCTTTCGGTACAGACTCCAGGCCCAGATACAGACCCACCCCAGCAGGAAGCGCCAGGCGGCGATTGCCAGTGGAGGCATTCCTTGAAGAGACCACTTCAAGGCTGGTGTGAGTCCACCCCACAGCAGACAAAGAAAAAGAGTCAACAAAATGGGCCTGAGAGACATCTGCTCGTGCCGAAAGCTTCCGCGATCGGTGGTCTGCTGTTCAAGGGGCTTTATATCCAGAGTCATGATTGTTACCGGTCGACAAGGGGCTAACAATATCCTCTCCGGTCGGACCGAATCAACCAGCCCCCAAAAGTCTTATTCTCGCTTATGACGCGATCCTCTGTGCCCTCCCGCCTCCGCGGTTCAGCCAAATGGGTCAGCCAAATGGGGGTCAGCCAAATGGAGACAGGTCTCTATAACTCCCGCCCGGAGCGTCATCAGCCAAATGGGGACAGGCCAAATGGGGACAGGTCTCTATAACTCCCGCCCGGCGCGGATTTCGGTGCTGTGGGTGGAACGTCGTGGAGATGGGGACAGGCCCTTGAATGCCTCCGCTATGAATGCTTCTGCCGGCCGAACTTCCCTCCTGGGTGTCAGTATGGGACTGACTCAAAATGGCCAGCGTCAGAAAAATGTCAACTGCCGGTGACCTGCCAGTCAATATCCTGACTGACGCTTGCTGGAAGAACGGATCAACCGAGAGCAGCCGCTAATAAAATGCCGACATCCACTCCAATCCAACTCCCGAGAAATGCCCTTGAAGAGGGGATATTCAGCCTCCGCGACAGTAACCC
>DATGOF010000085.1:0-3070 GCA_035306285.1 Acidobacteriota bacterium
GAATTAAGTGCCACCACCTGGCGTCACGTGACTTTTATCGAGCGCCCCGTTGCGATCAGCGGTCAGCAGAGCGGTCTGGGTGAGTTCTCCTGGCTGTTGATGTCTGATGTTTGTAAACATTGCCGAACGGCCGGATGTTTGGAAGCGTGCCCGACCGGTTCCATTATTCGCACCGAGTTCGATTCCGTATATGTGCAGCCCGATATCTGTAACGGGTGTGGCTACTGCATCGTTGCTTGTCCTTTCGGCGTCATCGACCGCAGGTCGGATGACGGTAGAGCCTGGAAGTGTACCCTTTGCTACGATCGACTTCGTGCCGACATGACTCCGGCCTGTGCTCAGGTGTGTCCGACGGAATCGATCCAGTTTGGGGAGATCGATGCACTGCTTGCACGGGCCCGACGGCGAGTCGCTGAATTGCACGACCGCGGTGTGAAGGAAGCCTATCTCTATGGGGTAGAGCAGGAGGGAACAGACGGCTTGAATGCTTTTTTCCTCCTCCTTGACCGACCGGAGGTTTATCAGCTTCCCTCTAACCCGAGAGCCCCTCAGAAGGAATCAGCCAGTGCCTGGAAAAGTCTGTTCATTGCAGCAGCGGTCCTGGGAGCCACAGCACTGGCTGCGTTTAATTCTGCCTCACGAGAGGAGGGTCATGACTGAAGATTTCCTCAGCGCCCCTCCGGAATCTCCCCTGGTAATTTCCGAACGATCCGTTACCGTTTTGAAACAGCCGGTCTGGATCTGGAGTGTCCCGGTTTATTTTTATTTGGGCAGTACTGCCGGTACCGCGGCAGCTCTGGCTTTCGCCGCTCAGACTGCCGATGCCTATCGCTTCAGAAATGTCATCAGTAAAGCACGGGGTATCTCCGCCGGTTCTCTTCTGCTCGGATCCGTTCTGCTGATCCACGACCTCGGTCGACCCTCTCGTTTCTTGAACATGCTCCGGGTGTTCAAGTTGTCATCGCCGATGAGTGTAGGATCCTGGCTGTTGGCCACAACGACTCCTCTCGTCATGCTGGCTGCCGCCTTCTCCAACACCAGCAGTCGTGTACTCCACCGAATCGGGTCATTGAGTGGAGCCGGCTCTGGTGTGCTCGGACTTCCACTAGCCGGCTATACCGGAGTCCTTTTAGGGACGACGGCAGTCCCTGTATGGAAGTCGTCACGAACACTTCTGCCACCGCTGTTCCTCTCCTCCGGGGCCGCATCGGCAGCTGAGTTGATTCAAATCAGCAGTCTGAACATCAGTGAACTAAAAGCTCTGGCTCGTCTCGGAGTGTTCTTCAGGAGTGCTGAGCTGATCACAATGCTCTTGCTGTCGAGAAAGCTGCGCAAGAACCGAGGCTCGTCGGGCCCTTTGCGGAGCGGGGCATCGGGAAAACTATGGAAAGCAGCCGTTGGCCTCGCCTTAGGAGGGTTGTGGTTTCATTCCTGGAAACCGACCTCTCGAAGAATGCGAATTCTGAAAGTTGTCACCGGGATTGTCGGCGGATTGTCTCTTCGGTTTGCGTTGTTGGAGGCAGGGAAAGAATCGGCTAGAAACCCCGGCGAATTCGAGAGCCAGGGCAAATCCTGATCCTGGTGGTGGGCCTCACAGTAGAGGCCACCACCAGGAAGAATCCTTTATTCCTCGGGTAAGGTCTGAGCCTCGATCGCCGAGAAATATTCGCCGCGGTAGTCTCCGACAATAGCGAAGGTGATCACCGCTTCTGTACTTTCAATGCGGACATGACCTTTGATCTGCTCAAAGTCAGGGCCGAAGAAGTCCGCTCCGTCAAGCATATCGATATGTCGACTGTATGGTGCAATGGTAAAGTTTTTAGAGGTGCGATAGCCACCCTCTTCGTCAAAGATAGTGATGGTGACCTGGGCTTCTTTGGACCCCGGGTTGAGCAAGGCGAATCCGGTGAAAATGGCCGCGCTTTTGCTCTGGGCCACGTGAGGGAAGAGAGAACTCGTTGAGCCCGTATTCATCAAGGGCAAAGCGGTAAGCGATCGGTTTGCGCCCCCTTCGAAGACGACAGAACCGAGCAGTGAAGAGGGTTCACCTTTGATCTCCGAGATGACCTGGACATCAACGAAGCCCGTTACGATCCCGGAAGGACCGACGAGGACGTCTCCCGCCAGGAGGCTGCGAAAATCTTCAGCAAAAAGCTGACCGGGAGCGATCGTTACGAACTTTTTGGTCAAAAGCTCCGAGTGATCATCCCGCAACGCAATCTCGACATCGACTGCCGACTTTGAAGTATTCAGGAGTTGCAAGTGTGAACTGCCTTCCTGTGTGTAATCCACGAAGAAGTGAGGGGAGAAGAGCCGTGTCGCTGGAGCTGACAAGCGTCCCGACATTGCTGCAAAATTCTCATTGCGAGCCAGAATCTCAAAGGCTCGAATCGGATCGGTTGCCTGCACCCTGACATAGCCGCCGTCGATCTCAAGACCTTCGTGAAAGATTTCTTCCAGAGTGCCCATTAACGAGCCTTCGGGAGCCAGAACAGCTTCTGTTCTCGCAACCAGCGTTCCATCTTTTTGGAAAAGTTGGATGACCAGTTGTGGACTGACTTCCGGGTTGCTGTTGAACAGGAACAGAAGAGTCGATTGCGAGCTACCCTGTTCAGCCAGAGTGAGGTAGAGGTCGGTTCCATCCTCGAGTTCGCCGCCGATGCCATCCATCTTTGTCAGGTCATTCGAGCCGAACATAAAGAATCCCTGCAGCGGTCCCAGATCACTAGACGCCGTCATGGCCAGCGAGCCAGGCGTGAATCCCATTGCTTCAGTCGTCAGAAAGGCTGTCTGTCCTCCAGGAGGCAGGCTATTGCCGAGCTGAACGTTGGAAGTCGTATTTCCCTGCGAAGTGAGACTCTGAAGTGACACTTCTTCGTGGCTCTCCATGGGGTTCAGAAGCCCGATTCCCACGAAAGTGTCAGAGAAAAGCCTGCTGGATCCTGTATTGATCGAAACAGGGAAAACCAGTTTCTTGTCTGAAGGCCCTCCTTTGATGACGTGAACCTGGACCGTTGCCGTGTCGGTGGACCCAGAAGGATCGGACACTGAATAAGTGAATGCATCCTTT
>DATGOF010000086.1:0-2695 GCA_035306285.1 Acidobacteriota bacterium
TTCGAAGCGTTGTAGGCGGCCCCTCCGGGAAACGCGTTCTTCCCGGCCAGACTTCCGATATTGATGATAAAAGCGTTTTCTCGCTTCTTCATCTCAGGTATGGCACAGTGACAGGCGTAGAACACACCATCCAGGTTGGTAGCCAGAGTACTTCTCCATTCCTCGGGAGAGAGTTGCTCAACTTCGCGGAAGATCCCGATTCCTGCGTTGTTAATTAAAATATCGAGACCGCCGAGTTCTTGGCAACAATATCGAACCAGCGCTTCCACCTGCTCAAAATCGGAAACATCGCAGGCCTTTCCGAGTACGGTTGTGGAAGCCTTCTCTGAGAGGCGCTGCCTCACCTGCTCGACATCCGCCTGCTTTCTCGATGAAACAACGACATTGACTCCCTCTTCCACGAGAGCCTCCGCAATGGCGAGGCCGATTCCCCTCGTACTTCCCGTTACGATAGCGCTTTTATCTTTCAGTGAAATCATTCTGACTCCTCTCCAGAATTGAAAAAGTCTTGGTTTCCATGACTGTCTGAATTCTCCTCACTATAATAGTGACGGTCATGACGACTTTGGAACCTAATTCACGCACTCAAAAGCTCGGAGGTACTACATGAACTGGCGTTTTGTTCCACTACTCTTACTCGTTGCCACCATTGTCAATGGTCCGCTTCATGCGCAGGTAACCAAACTCTCTAACTCCAGTGCTTTCGGATCCGAAGCTGTGGAAGCCGATTTTGAGCAGCTTCAGGACGGCACGAATGGCTCTTCAGTGCTTGGAGGCTGGGGAATCAGTTTTCAGGCCCCGGGAACTTCTACTCCGGTGGTCCGAACAGTCGGTGCTGCTTCGGTTTTTCGAAACGTTCTCAGGAACGAAGGGGACTCTGCTGATGTCCCCCTAATCGTAAACTTGAAATATCCCGTCGAGAAGATCGGATTTGTTCTGGGTAATGGAGATGAAGCCACCCAGGTTACGATTCAGGCCTGGAATGATCTGGGCGTTGATCTGGGAACCATCGAACAGAACGGTCTTGCTGACTCAACTTTCGTCGGTGTCGAAACATCAGATCCGAATGGAATATCGAAACTTCTGATCAGCTACGGTGCCTCCGATCGGGAAGAGCAGATCAACAGCTTGCTGCTGGAATACGTGGAACGCCCGCAATTCGTCGTTTACCTGGCTCAGATTGGAGACGGGCCCATTCCAGGGACCGGTCAACTGACGACCAGTATCGTAGTCTCGAATCTTTCAGCCTCGACCGCTACGGCGACGTTGAAGTTTTTTGACGAACAGGGCAATCCCCTATCACTTACCACGGGTGAAGGCACTGACGACACGATTGAAATGGCAATCCAACCCTTCAGCTCAAAGTCGCTCGAAACAGACGGCTCAACGAGCCCTGCGACGGCCGGCTATGCCGTCATTGAATCGAATGTCCCGGTTGAAGGAACAGCCATTTTTCGGGTGAGCTCAGGGGGAACGGTCGTGACGGAAGCCGGAGTCGGCTCGGCCCAGGGACGTTTTAGAGTCGTTGGAGCCGTCCAGAAATTTCAGTCGGGTAATTTTGACAGCGGTGTTGCCATCGTAAATACATCCGATTCAGAGTCCACTGGACGGATCGAGCTGTACAACGAAGACGGAAACCTCGTGGCTTCCGACAACAACCTCCTCAGCCTGGCTCCAGGCGAACATGTGGCACGTTTTCTGCCCCAGATCTTTTCTAGCCTGGAAGGCCAGGATTTTACCGGCACTCTGGTGGTTATCAGCGATCAGCCGGTTGCAACGGTTATCCTGCGCACCGGCAACGGCCTCGTGCTATCGAGTTTGCCGGTCGGTAGCCTAGAGGACTAGACCTCAACAGGCCAGTGAGCCACAGGGGCACGGAGTTTGTCTTCGTTGTTCGCTCGCCAGGATTCGGAGACGAGTCGTTAGACGCGAATCCTTCAACAATATGATGAAGAACAATCAACTGCGTGCCCTTGTCGGTTCACGACGACAGGTAGGGGAAGTTACGAGCCACTTTGAACTGACTCATACTCCTTCTTTAAAGCCTCGGTCAGCTCGGGAAGCTTTAAGTACAGCCGGCGCAGCTCCCTGGGGGCATGATTGGCCAGCGCATAAGCCGTTACCAGCGGAAGGGCTATCGTTGCATCTAGATAGCAGACTACTGCGTCCGGCAACCGGTCTGGATCGACCTTCCCCCAGCTTACCGCTTCAGCGGGGGTTGCTCCGGAAAGACCGCCAGTATCGGGTCGCGCGTCGGTCACCTGAAAGAAATAGTCGTGTCCCTTTTCTTCAATTCCGAGCACTTCTTGAATCTGGGGCTCCGTCTGTAAGAGGAAGTTTTTTGGCGACCCTCCTCCCAGGATGAAAACAGCGCTCTTCCCTCCACCCCGCTTCGCACCGAGAACGATAGCTGCGGTTTCATTCACATCCCTATTGACGTCGAACTGGAGGCTGTTTCCTTGCAGTGCCGCTGCTGCAACATTCATCCCGATCGAACTGTCTCCTGGAGACGAAGTATAGATAGGAACGTCGCAACGGCTGGCGGCTGCAAGCAGAGACTGGTTTTCCAAACCGAGTACTTTCTCCCGTTCGATCAGGTATTTCCCAACCCGATGATGGAACTCGGCAGTGCTCATCGGCCGCTGGAATTCAGGGGCCTTTATCAGTTCCTGGTAGAATTCGTCTGTTGAGAGGA
>DATGOF010000087.1:0-2466 GCA_035306285.1 Acidobacteriota bacterium
TGACCCGGATTGTTCGCTCTGGTTCCTCTCTCTGCTCAAGAGTGGCATCAGCACGCTCTTCTGTCGAAGGACTGCAAGAACTCAAACCCAGAGCGGTTCCTGCGGTGACTGTCAGAAACTCTCGTCGTCCAACTCGTTTCATCCTCTGTTCCTCCTCATTGACTGCCTGCCAGGTGATAGCGTTGCGTTGCCACTGCTTACCACGCGAATTTGCGAATGGCAACACACCTGTGTTGTTTCTTGAAAGGAATCTCGAGCAAAACAGGCGCGAAAAGCCAAAACGCCTGTGCTAAACTCCCGGCATACGTCTACTCAACTTTCTCTTCGCCAGCCAACGAGCTGGAGTTCTAGCTGGAGGTTCAATCTTGAAGAAAATTGCAGTCGGGTTCGCTGGTGCTGGATGGATGGGCAAAGCTCTGCTGAGTCGTGTCGTGGAGCGAGACGATGCGGAAGTTCTCGCACTCTGTGAACGCAATCCGGAGCGTGCCAGTGCGACTCTTGCGGAATTCGGCTTGCCGGCTAATCGGTATGAGCCCGATTTTAGACAAATGGCGGAAAGGGACGATATCGATGCCGTCTTCGTCTGCACGCCCAATGCTTTTCACGGGCCGCAATCGATCATTGCACTTGAAGCCGGCAAGCACCTTTTTTGTGAAAAGCCCTGTGCCACAAGTTTTGAGGATTTCACTCGGCAAATTGAGTTGGAACGACGCAATCGATCGCAGATTACTATGGTCGATTATATTCTCCATTTTGATTCGATGGAGCGACGACTCGCGGGGATGATTGCAGAAGGAACGTTTGGCAAGGTCACTAAAATTCAAGTCAATTATCGTCATCCGGTAAACATCGAAGGAGAGAAAGCCTGGAAGCTGAAGGCTGACATCATGGGAGACGCGATCGGGATGGGAATCAACCACGCGGTGAGCGTCCTCGTTTCCGCCATGGCCTCTCAGGCCAAGCCGGTCGAAGTATTTGCCAGCTCGATGCCTGCTCAAGTCAGGCCCTTCGAACCCGATCCGATCTGGAGCATCCAGATTCGGTTTGACAACGGGGCTGTCGGGTTTTGCTTCGGCAATATAGATTCGGCTAACGGATATGATGCCTATCACAACGTGTCGGGGACAAAGGGGGCCTTTATCTTTGACTCTCTTCTGGATCGTCCGCAGAAGGTCCGCTATTGGTCGGAAGCAGAAACGGGCGGGAAATGGGTTTATCCTCTGGACAGGGAACGGTGCCGGCGGGAAGGGCTATCCGAGGTGGCTTGGCCGGAGGACACGAGCACACCGGACTCCGGTGATGTGATCCATCATCAAACCGAACTTTGTGTAGATCATTTCCTGACCTGTATCCAGAAAGGAGAACAGTCGCCTTTGAGCTTTGTTCGATCGGCCATCGTGGCTGAGATCGGCTGGGCCGCGCAGATGTCTTCATCCCTGAGGCGACCGATCGAGCTGCCGCTCGACTACGAGTATGCTCGTTCCCATTTCGCTAATGAGGGTTAGGCGCACAGGGGCGGAGGACACAGAGTGAAAACGCAGGTCTTCTCTGCGTCCTCGAAATCTCTGTGGTTAAGACTCTCAACCAAATCTCGGAACGCGAACCTCGCGCGGTTCTTCGGAAGCCGCCGGGGAGATGGCTGGAGTGGAAAAGCCGAAGAACCGACGAACGTCTTCGATGGCCAGATAAAGTGGCGGAATAATCAGCAATATCAAGAACGTTGCCATCCCGAGGCCGACCACGATTGTCCCGGCCAGCGGGATCCACACCACCGATCTGCCTCCCACACCGAGGGCCATTGGCAACAAACCGAAAATGGTAGTCGCCGTCGTAAGAAAAATCGGACGCAAGCGGCGTTTGGCCGCTGTCAAGACGGCACGATAGGCCGAGGCCCCGCGCCGGCGAGCGTTGTTCACAAAGTCGATCAGAACGATCGAATCATTGACCACAACACCGGCTAGGGCCACCATCCCGTACATCACCATGATTGAGAAAGGATATCCGCTCACTAGCAGATAAAGCATGGCACCCGCAAAAGCAAACGGTATCGAGCACATGACAAGAAGAGGTTGAATGTAGGATCGGAACTGCGCTCCGAGAATCAGATAAATGAGGATCAACCCGATCAAGAAGAGGCGGCCGACATTTTGAAAGGCCTCTTCAAACTCCTGGAACTCACCCCTGAAATCGAGACGGTATCCCGGAAACTCAGGAGCAATCTGCTGAAAGTAGTCCCGCAGCATCTGGGTCGCCTGAACGGCGTTCACCCCGTCTGGGCTGACATCGGCGCTCACCGTTACGGCTCTTTCCCCATCAAAGCGATTGACACTGGCCCAACCCCTCTCGACCGTAAAGTTCGCTACATTCGAAAAGGGAACGAGCCCCCCCCTGGCACTCGGAATGTACAGATCGTAGACATCCTGGATCGAGCTCCGATTTTCTGGCCGGAAACGAACGACGACATCC
>DATGOF010000088.1:0-2906 GCA_035306285.1 Acidobacteriota bacterium
GGGGATGACGTATGCGTTCTGGGGAACGGAATATTCTGATAGTGAGATACGGCACGCGTTCGAATCGCGTGTGGCCTTTGACGCGATCACATCTCCTGTCCAGGTGGCAGTCGATTTGCTCGAACAGGGAAAGGCAATCGGCTGGTTTCAGGGGCGAATGGAGTTCGGGCCGCGCAGCCTGGGGAGTCGGTGCATCCTGATGAGCCCGGCCGCCGCCAATCTGGCCCGAGTCAAGAAGAGGGACTATTTGAAGCCGTTCGGGGTTTCGATCCTTGCTGATCGGGTCGGCGCTTATTTCCTGGAGGCGCAGTCTTCTCCCTATATGTCGTTTATGGGGCAGGTCCGATCCGATCGTCGCTCAGAGTTTGAAAACCTCCTCTTGAACGATTACTGTCGCTATCAAACGGTCGATTCTGACAATTTGCTTCTTTATCCTTTGCTTAAGGCATTTCATGAGCGGACCGGGGTTCCCTTCATTGTCAATACTTCGCTGAATCCCGAAGGATTCCCGATTATCGAGTCTCCCCGGCAACTGGTTGATGATCTGGAAGAGCTAAATCTGGACGCAGTAGTAGCCGGGAATTCGATGATCCGCCGTCCCGGCCTGTTTCTAGAGGGTTATTCCATGGAGCAAGTTGAGGCAAGCAAAGGGAAGTGAAGGATCCGCTGGCCGCGTCGCCCTGTTCTGTGTCCTCTGCGTCTGTTTGATTTAATCAACCGTTAGGGATATCAACCCGGCACCAATACTCGAGAATTGTTGCGCTTTGAGAATGAGGCAACTTCAGTGCTAAACTCTCTGCCATCCTCACCTCGATGGACGAAGAAATAAGAAGTTAGAAAGCCATAGAATTATGACAACAGTTCCCTTGCTCGATTTGAAAGCTCAGTACGAGGCTCTTAAAGTAGAGATTCAGCAGGCAATGGAGCGGGTCTGTGAGAGCCAGAGTTTTATTCTGGGTCCGGAAGTCGCTTCCCTTGAAAAGGAAATCGCTCAATTGTGCGGCGTGAAGCATGGTGTGGGTGTCTCATCAGGCACTGATGCGTTGCTGGTCGCTTTGATGGCAGCTGGCGTGAAGGCGGGTGACGAGGTTATTACCACCCCCTACACCTTCTTTGCTACAGCCGGTGTGATAGCTCGTCTGGGAGCTCGATGCGTGTTCGTCGATATCGACCCGCAGAGCTACAACATAAATACGGAGCAAGTTTCTGACGCAATCACCGACAGGACGCGTGCAATTGTACCCGTCCATCTGTTTGGCCGCTGTGTCGATCTGGATCCAATGATAGAAGCGGTGGGGGATCGCCCGATTACGATCATTGAGGACGCCGCTCAGGCAATCGGTGCCTTCGATTCACAGTCCAGGAAGGCCGGTAGTGTCGGTCAGATGGGCTGTTTCTCTTTCTTTCCCAGCAAGAATCTAGGAGCTTTTGGGGACGGCGGAATGGTTGTGACAAGCGACGATCGTCTGGCCGATCTCCTGGCTACTCTCCGAGTGCACGGGAGTAAGCCAAAGTACTATCATCGGCTGGTTGGCGGAAATTTTCGCCTCGATGCTTTGCAGGCTGCTGTTCTCAGGGCGAAGTTGCCTTACCTGGATTCCTGGTCGGAAGCAAGGCGGACGAACGCTGCAAGATACCGCGAGTTGCTGATGGATGTATCCCCGGTCCAGTCTCCCGAGGACACTCCTGGCCACGTCTATAACCAATTTGTGATTCGGGTGCCGCAGCGCGATGATTTACGGGCGTTTCTCAACGAAAGAAATGTCTCGACAGAGATTTATTACCCTCTTCCTCTTCATCTGCAGGAATGTTTTCGTGGCCTGGGCTATCGAGAAGGTGATTTTCCCGAAGCGGAAGCGGCCGCTCGAGAGTCATTGGCCTTGCCTATCTATCCGGAGTTAACTGAAAATCAGCAAGAGTACGTCGTAGATCAGATTGCGGAGTTCTACAAAAGTAGCCGAGCGGGTGTTGCTGCCGACGCAAGATCTGTTCACTCGCAGTGATTTTGATCAGAACCCGCCCAGGAGAAGCATCGGAACAGCCAGGACCGTCGTTCTACTTCCTTTATGTCCTCTGTGGCTTAAGTAGGGCCACTTCTCTGTGTTCCCTGTGCCTCTGTGGCTAAATTTCTCCTCCCGTGGTATCGCTTCACTCACGGCCTATCATATGGGCTCCTTCAGGAGCAGAGTGCCGTCAGTGCGGCACAACTACTCACATAGTCTTGCCCTTCAGCATAGTAAGAACGTATCTACATTTCTGCGGCCGGTAGCGTGGAGGATGCCGGACCAATCTAGGCGCAACTATGAACTCGAACAACGTATTGGTTTCTTTGACTGAACCACGTTACCAGCCTGAGCTTAATTGCTTCCGAAAGGAAGTACTGCTCTTCTTCCTTGGGCAGGAACTGGCCAGAGCGGAGAGATACTCCAGCTTTGTTTCGTTTGCCCTGTTTCGGATTGATGGGGAGAGTGCTTTGCGATCGGCACTTACCAAGGTGGCTTCCAGTCTGGGTAAGAACATTCGCCGCACTGACTATCTCGGACAATATGACGGTCGGACGCTGGCTGTCATCCTGCTGAACAGTAAGGTTGAAAACACTGCAAGGGTCTCTCAGCGTCTCGTGGAAGAGATCCTGGTACACACAAGAGATGAGTATCCAGATGTTCAAATTGGAGTGGCCTCGGCGGTCTTTCCGACGGAAGCCAATTCTTTCGAGACGATCCGTCAGCTGGTCCTCTCGCGCCTGGAAAATCGGGAACAGGGAGAGCCATTTTTTAGCTGAGTAGAAGCCTTTCCCTGCATTGCATTAGCGATTGGAATTTCTGCTGCTGGAGAATTGTTTTTCCAGTTTGAGCTCTCGCCCATAACCATATGCCTCCAGACGCCACCCAACGATTTGCTCGATC
>DATGOF010000089.1:0-2759 GCA_035306285.1 Acidobacteriota bacterium
CGTACGTTCCGCGCTAAGCTGGCTCTTCCGTGGGAAGGTTTCTGGCAAAACGCGCGGCGATCCAGGAAACAGCCGTTTCCTTACTTGAATAGACAACGGGAATAAAGACGAGCGTGATAAGCGTCGACGCAGTCAATCCACCAATGACGACACGAGCTAAAGAGGCCTGAATCTCAGCCCCTGCACCAAAGCCCAGAGCAAGAGGAACGAGACCCAACACCGTCGTCATTGTGGTCATTAGAATTGGGCGAAGACGCAATCTCCCCGAATGGACTATCGCAGAATGAATATCCATTCCCTTCTCTCGTCGCATCAGGTTGATATAGTCCACCAGTACGATCGCATTGTTGACAACGATCCCAATCAACATGATCATCCCCATCAGGCTCTGAATATTGATAGTTGTTCCCGTCAACAACAGGGTGGGGACTACTCCGATAACTGCTAGAGGAACCGAGAGCATGATGATCAACGGATCCAGAAGACGCTCAAACTGAGCGGCCATGACCATGTAGATCAAGATCACAGCCATAATGATCGAGACGCGGAAGTCAGCCGCGGCTTTCTGCTGCTCCTCGTACTCTCCGCTGTAGACAATACTGAATCCGTCTGGAACCCTTAAGTCAGCCAACTCAGCCTGAATTTGTTCGACTGCTGTACCCAGTGGAACGCCACTTTCCAGAGTGGCTGAAATGTAAGAAACTCTTTGCGAGTTTATCCGGTTAATGTCGGTCGGACCTCGTCCCTTCCTTTGAGAAACCACTGCAGTAATCGGAAGAGCCTCTCCTTCAGGAGTTGTAATCGAAATATTCCGCAAATCGAGCATACTCAGACGATCATCTGCGCGCAAGCGAACGATGATCGGGTATTCATCGCCTCCGATGCGGTAAGTACCTGCCCGGCTACCCCCGACATTGGTCTGAATAACGCTGGCAACCTCTCCGATCGTGAGACCTAGATCCGAAATCTTTTCCCGGTCAAAAATAAAGTTGTTCTCCGGCTGTCCTTCTCGACGATCAATCCGGACTCCGGAAATCCCAGGGATCTTCTCAATCCGAAACTGAATATCCTGTGAGATCTCTTTTGCGCGTTCTAGATCGTAACCCCTGAGCTCAATTTGGATTGACTCATTTCCGCCGGAGCCGAACAACCTTCGCAACATCCACAATCCAGACTGCGGGGTCACCCGAATGTCTCCACCAGGAATCTGACCGGCGATATTGGCTCGTAACTGGTCGGCAAGCTCAGAAGTGCTGACTGACCGCTCTGCAGCACCGACCAGTGTAATCTCGACCTCCGCACGACCATCTCGAACATCGGTCGTAAAGTGATCAACATCGTCCATGGGGAGGAGGGGCCGAACTATCGTTTCCAGTTCTTTCAAGTATTCATTCTGAACCGTAATGGAAGTTCCATCGGCCATCATGAAATCGATATCGATTTCATTTGCGTCAGTCTGAGGAGCGAGTTCCACTGGAATGATTGGAATCACGAAGGCACACAGAACGACTAGGAAAGTTGTTATGAGGAATACGACAACTCGGTGTTGAAGAGTGAAACCGATTAATTGTGAATAACGCTGTTCGACACCTGCGAAAAAGCGCTGAAACCAACTCTTGCGTCGAGCTTTCTTCGAACCGGCAGGATGTACGGTGAGAAACTTGCTGGTCAGCATTGGAACCAGCGTGAGGGCAACAAAAAGTGAACAAACCAATGCGAACACCACTACCAAGGCCAGCTGTTGGAAGATCATGCCAGAGATCGTCTGCATGAAAACAACGGGCAGAAAGATGACACATGTGGTCAGCGTCGAGGCGATGATCGCACCTCCCACTTCTCGCGTCCCGACCAGGGAACTGGGAACGAGGTCTTTTCCTTCTTCCTCTCGTATTCGAACGATATTCTCGAGAACAACAATCGCGTTATCAACAATTAAGCCGACCCCCAGTGCGAGGCCCCCGAAACTCATCTGATTGAGAGTAAGTCCGTTGAAGTAGAGAAGAGCAAAACAGGCAATGATAGAAATCGGGATGGCTGCGGCAATAATGAACGTTGAGGCTTTGTTTCTGAGAAAGATATAAAGGACGACCACCGCTAGAAGAGCACCCCACATAGCGGAACTCTGGACGTTATCAATCGAAGACTGGATGAATTCGCTTTGGTCGGTGGTTACAAACAGAGTGAGGTCATCGCGTTCTCTGTTAATTCGCGCAACTTCGTCGCGGATCTCTTGAGCCACAGTTACGGTATTTGCCCCGCTCTGCTTTCGGATCCCGAACCGTATCATCGGCTGGCCGTCGATTCTCACCAATCGGTCAAAGTCCTGATACCCCCATCTCACGTCTGCTACGTCGCGAACTCGAATGGGCTGGTCGTCGACAACCGTGATCACCGTCTTTGCGATCTGATCCAGCGAGGTAAACTCGCCCAGCGTCCTCACGTAAAGCCGTTGGACGCCATAGTTGACATTCCCTCCTGGCAGATTCACGTTCTCCGAGGCTATTGCCTGCTGCACCTGGGCGGACGAAAGGCCACTGGCAATCAGACGATCCCGCTTGAGATCGACATGAATTTCACGATACACACCACCCCATATATCGATGGAACCGACTCCAGGAATCTGTTCGAAACGCCGGGTGACTTCCCGTTCAAGAACCTGGGTTAGTTGCTGCAGATTGCGCTCCGAGTAGGCGCCCACTATCACAATTGGAAAATCGTTGGGATCAAACTTTCGAATACGAGGTGATTCCACCTCGGGG